>JAVBKF010000068.1:0-2585 GCA_031554215.1 Caryophanales bacterium | reverse complement strand
TCTGAAATCGGGCCATAATGTATCTGTAAAGTAGAGTTCAGAATAGGCTATTTGATAAAGAAGAAAATTGCTGATTCTATATTCACCACTTGTTCTAATCACTAACTCCGGATCGGGGAATTTTTTTGTGGTTAAATATTTAGAAAAAACATTCTGTGTAATTGAATCAATATCAATAATATTATTTTTAATATCTGTAGAAATTGCTTTTACTGCTTCTACTATTTCCCATCGGCTGCTATAACTAAGCGCCATAATAAGGCTAAGACCGGTATTGTTTTGAGTTTCTGCCAGTGCCTCAAAAAGCTCGGATCTGGTGTGATCAGAGAGCATTGCCATATCTCCTATCACATGCAGTCTAATATTATTTTTATTAAGTGTGACTACTTCTTTTCTTATGGTATCTACCAATAAGCTCATTAATCCTTCTACCTCATCTTTTGGTCTGTCCCAGTTTTCTGTACTAAAGGCATATAGAGTTAGATAGCCAATGCCCAGTTCGGCGCAGCTTTCAACAATAGTACGTACACTTTCAACTCCATGATAATGCCCGTATAGTCGCTCTTTACCTTTTTCTTTTGCCCATCGGCCATTTCCGTCCATAATAACGGCTATGTGAGATGGTAAGCGGCTCTTGTCTATTATTGATAACTCGGGCATAGTAAAAAGTATGAGGAGAATGCGAAGTTATGGAATGTGTTACTGTGATTTAATTAATAAAATACTAAAGCCCTAATTCTTCTTGCACCTAACCGAAAAAGAATACGACACGCTTTCCGCTAATCTGTGTATATCCGCGCCACTTACGCCAAAACCTCTATGCCATGCATAAATACTATTATGACGTGTGCTGCTCCAGAAATAAGCGTTACTGCCAAAACTCATAGGTGTATTGTCATCGGTATCTACCCCTCCTGCCGGCACAATGCCAAACCCTGAAACGTTTACCAGTAAAGGATCTCCCGTTTCACCCCATTGCCATCTGAAAGAAGGTAAAACAGCATCTCCGTAGAAGTTTTCGTTGAGTTTCATTGCAGTACCTAAATGCGGAGTCATTGTTCTTCCATAATCAACAGTACTCCATCCGGTAGTATCTTCCGAAATAGCTACCCCATAGCTCATGCCGATTGTTTTTTCCAGTTGAGACCATTCTGCATCAGTAGGTATATGCCACCCTTCGGGACATATTCCCCGCACTCCCTCTTTAACACCGCCATTCATTACTTGTTTCCAATTATAAAGTAACCCGAATTTTTCTGCAAAAGCGTCGTATGTAACTGTGAGCTGGTCTCCCTTTTTTTGATCAGGATGCTCATAATATTGCAGTAGTTTTCCTTTGTTACGCGCCAAATTGGGCTGGTCTATTCTTATAAGGCCTCCATCTTTTGTCCAATATCCGTGATTCATTTTAGGACCGCCATCAATATTTGTATAAGTACGCAGGTTTTGGGTCATCCAGCACCCCGCCTCGCCATAATATTTCGCAGAATATATATTACCCTCGGCATCCTTTACACTAGTGCATCCTACCCCCAATGCCTCATCTATAGTAGATACAGGCACTTTAATAATAGATGTGTCGCCTGTTCCATTCTGCTTACATCGTACAGAGAAGGAATATTCTCTGTTGGTAACATGGCGGAAAACGCCATTGTTAACATAACTAAAATCTCTGAACCATGGCTTTCCACGATTATCCATTGAGCTGGTCCACATATAAGCAAAACGCCCAAAGTTATTGCCTTCAATGCCATTGGTAAGTATACTGCCTGCCGGATAAACATTAAATCCGGATATGCGCGAAGAGTTTAATACTGATGCATTATTCCATAAGTACAGATCCGTTGTTTTACCGGCTTCGCCGTAATATTTTACCCCGGCTTTCATAGATGCACTTAACATTGTTGCAGAACCTCTGAAATCAATTGCCTTGTTCCATCCTGCAGTATCACCTGATAAAGCGGCACCAATAACTCCTTCCAATAAACTCCATTCAGCATCGGTTGGTATATGCCACCCTTTGGGACATATGCCCCTTGCGCCGGCAATCATACTACCATCCATTGCCTGATACCAACTATATAGGAGTCCGAATTTTTGAGTGAATACATCATTTGATACCACTACTACACCATCAATTAACGAATCGGTATGGCTTTCATAATATCTTATTGCGCTATCTGTACTGTGTATAATTGCAGGTGTGTGAATATTTATAGTGTTGGCGTTGGGAAGTACATACCCCGGATTGATTTTGGGACCACCCTTTTTTGAGGTATATGTGCGAAGGTTTTGGGTCATCCAACAGCCGGCTCTTCCAAAATCTTTTGTAGTGTACTTATTTCCATCGGCATCTGCCACTACTGTACCACAAGGAGTGGGAATACTTTGAGCAATCAAAACATTGCTCATCAACAATAGTGATGTGAACAAGGTAAAAAGAATCCCTGAACAGGTACGGTATTTATGTATTGATGCCACCAGATAAGCAAGTTAATTTGAAAATTTGAAAATTTGAAAATTTGAAAATTAATCTGCATAAATAATTTGATAATACGCTGTAAATCAATTTATTATTGCTTATT
>JAVBKF010000114.1:0-3507 GCA_031554215.1 Caryophanales bacterium | reverse complement strand
GCACCGCTGTACGTAGGCCTCTGCCTGGCAACACACCCGGTCCAGCTCGGCGGCGTCCGTGTCGGCCTGGTCCGCGTGGAGACGGAGCCAGGTCGAGACGTCGGCCGGGTCGAGCCAGACCGGGGTGTAGTCGGGCATTAGCTGGAGGCCGCGGCCTTCTTGGTCGTGCGCCGGGTGGCGGTCAGGCCGGTGACGTTGGCGATGGCCAGCCCGTCGTTGTCGTGGACCAGGTTGGCGTAGTAGCCGAAGATGCCGAAGTCGATGCCGCCGTTCGGCAGGTTGACGGCGGTGACGTTGATCGGGCCGGTTTCCCACATGGACACGGCGTCGCGGTCCCCGGCCATCACCAGGCCCGGGGCAAGGTTCGGGTCCACCAGGAACGTGGTGCCGGCCATGTCACCCTCACCGGACAGGTTGACGCTGGAGGCCGCGGCCAGCCACCACGGGGCCTCCCCGGCGGTGAGGTCCATCAGGGACGCGTAGACGTCGCCGGCGACGTAGACGAAGTCGACGGATGCGCCGTTGGCCACCAGGTAGGACACGACAAGCTGGACCGCGCCGATCGCGGACGTGGAGTCGCCGGCGTCGTAGGCCTGGGAGGCCAGCGACGGGAACGCCGGGATCGCGGGCGGGCCGACGATGGCGGCGTGCCCGTCGATCAGGTAGGCCTGGGACTTGTTGCGGTAGTCCTTCACGGCCGCGGTCTGGAAGGCCTCCAGGAACCCGGTGTTGAAGTCGTAGTAGATCCGGTCGATATCCCAGCCGCCGGCGATGCGCTGGGCGTCCGCGCCGGCCGGCACGATCTTGGCCTCGTTGGTCGGTACGTCGGCCTTGTTGCCGGCGTACGGGGCGACCTCGGGGGAGTCCTCCCACTTCCACCCGTCCATGCGCATGGACGTCAGCGGCTCCACGCCGATGGCGTCGAGCAGCGGCCGGCGTGCGGCCTCCGGTTGCCACAGGGCACCCAGCCACGCGGGGCGCGGGAAGATGCCGTCCGGGTCGGAGTCGGCGGGGGTGATATCGGCCAGGGCCGCGTTGACCTGGGAGGCATCGGAGGCGCCGCGCAGGGCCTCGGTGGCCGCGGAGGCCCACACCTTCCGGTCACGGCGTGCGCGGGCCTCGGCGGTCAGGGTGCCGCGGGTCGGTGGCGTCATCGCCATGGACCGGCCGGCGCCGGCGTTGAGTCCGTTGGTTCGGGTCATCGATGCACCTGTCTCGGGTGGGGTGTCGGCGGCGTCGGGGTCGGCGTCGGGGTCGGCCTCGGGATTGGCCAGGGCCACGATCTGAGCGGCCAGGTCCAGCACCTGGGCCTGGTCCTCGTCGGTCAGCGCGGCCGCCAGTGAGGCCGCGGTGCCGGCGAACGCGGGGACAGCGACCTGGGCCATGGCCACCAGGTCCGCGGAGGTCACGTGGCCGGCCTTCACCACGACGTTGTTCAGCTCCACCGACAGCGCGTCGCGCACACCCTCGGCGGCCTCCAGTAGCGACTGGTCACCGTCGGCGGTGGCGGCGATCTTGAATCCCATCCGCAGCGCTTCGGCGGTGTCGTCGGCCTCCAGGCCGTATCCGACCGGGGTGGTGCGCCCGTGCTCGCGGAACAGCTTCACGGTGCGCAGGTTCTCGGGGACGTTGATCGCGCCGGCGTCGATGGTCAGCGCGCCGGCGGACGTGAACCCCCGCTGTCCGTACGGGATGGCGATCCCGCGGAGCACGCGGGCGTCGGTGTCGGCGGCCTCCAGCGCGGCCGGGGCGGTGAGTGTCAGTCGCATAAGGTTCCTGCCTTCATTGGTGGGGGATCAGTCCAGGGCCGGGAACCCGGTCGGGGACGCTTCGGGGCCGGTCCAGTCGGAGGTGTTGAACGCGGTCCGGGAGCCGGCGGGCACCACGTCGTCCATGGACAGGCGGGCCTCCACGGCGTCGGTGTAGAGCGACAGGCCGTAGTCCAGCCACTGTTGGTTGCGCCCGGTCATCGTCTGGTACTCCAGCGACGCACCCTGGGCGGTGGCGTCGATCATCATCGCCGGCATGTTGGCCAGGCGGGCGACGTCGACCGCGGAGGCGTTGCGGGCGCCGAGCTGGAGCGCGTCGGAGTCGACCCGGTGTTCGATCAGCTCGACGGCGTTGTTGGTGAACAGCACGCCGTCGTTGGCGGCCATGGCCGTACGGACGGCGCCGACGGCGCCGGCGCGTTCGTCTTGGGTCATCTCGGCCGCGGAGGTCTGGTGTAGCTCCAGGCGTAGCGGGCGCATAGCGACGTCACGGGCGTTGCGCTCCAGGTCGTAGGCCATCCGCAGCGTGGAGGCGCCGTAGCCCAGCACACCCTCGTTGGGGCCGGGAATCCACACGGCATCTTCGATCGGGAACGGGTCGGCGTCGGCGTCGCATAGGGTCCCGTCGATCACCTCCCACTGATCGAACGGCACCCGGGCCATGCGTGCGGGCTTGCCGGTGGCCAGGCGGGCGGTGACCAGCCACAGCGACTCCCCGTAGAACAGCAGGTCGTCAATGGTCCAGAGCATCCGGTGATACGGCGCCTGGGGGTAGACCTGCCACTTACGCGCGTTCTCATCCGACACGGTGCCGCGTTGGCCGTCGGTGCCGTAGCACCAGTAGGGCTGGACCGCGGCGGGTGCGGGGGTGGCGCCGGTCAGCAGCTCCAGCGGTAGCGCGGCGATCGTGCCGCACGTGAGGTTGCGGGCGCGGGCCATGGCCGGGACACGCATCGCGCCGGCGCGTGCCAGCGGCATCCGGTCGGGGTCTAGGCCCAGGTCCCCGATCAGCACGCCGTCTAGGTGTGATCGGTCGGTCCAGGCCTCTAGTTGCGGCTGGAGCTGGTCGACCCAGCGCGTGTCGGGGACACGCGGTAGGAGTCGATCCCAGAGACTCACCGGGCCGCGGTGCCTCGGGTGCGTCGCTTGGAGGCGGCGTAGGTGGCCTGGCGGGGGTGTGCCTGGACGCGGTGACGTTCGGCCGCGGCCTCGGCGGCCTCCCGGGCCACCCGGACACTGGAGTAGCCGCAGGCGTTGCACCGGATCACCACGCACCCCTGAGAGGCGTCTAGGCGGATCATGCGTGCGGCCATGTGAACAGTGTCCCCAGGAATGTGGACAGGGACCGAACAGGTGTTCGGGGGCGTGTCTAGAGCGCGTAGACGGCTGGTCGCGCCGGGGGGCCGGGGTGGTGGAGCGCGCCCCACCGTGCCGCGGTGACAGCGACCCGCGGCGCGACGTTGGAGGCCGACTCCCGGCGCGACCAGGCCAGGCCGCCGGTGTCGGCCAGGTCCCGGGTGGCGGCGCCTTCCACGGCCTCGGTCAGCGCCGGCGACGGGACCACCTGGAGCCGGCGGCCGGCGATGGCGTCGAGCACGTCGCCGGTGGCGTTGGCGACGTCGCCGGCGGCCATCACCAGCAGGTCGGCGCCGGCGCGCTCCAGCGCGTCCACGGTGGGGCCGGCGGCGCCGTACCTGGAGCACGCCAGGGGCGTGTTGGGGTCGCGGGCCTGTAGCTC
>JAVBKF010000136.1:0-6552 GCA_031554215.1 Caryophanales bacterium | reverse complement strand
TACCATTATCATTTTTATCTTCAGCGTACACATAGGTGATCGTTGTGTTTGTGGTGACCGGACCTGTTATCGTCATCGGATCACCAGTATGCAGCGCTGTTTCTGCCGATTCTCCTGCTCGCTTATACCCTACGTACATGTAATCACTAATCGTTGGCAGTGTAGAAAGCGGTCTATTATAGCCAGCCGTACTATTCTTATCAAGAATTTTCGTTGTATCTGGCCTGCCAATTGTATTGCCTTTTCGATCGACGTATTTCTCAGTAACTGTAACCTCTTGGCTATCAACAATCCCGTTAAGATTGGCATCCGCTCCATACACTAGCGTGACTGTATGTGATGCAGTTAAGTCAGTGAGGCTTGGGTTTCCAGCGATGATTACCACTTCGCTATCTAATTTGTATCCCAGATAAATATAGCCTGTAATCGTTGGGGCTGCCTTTGTATAGTCATCATTTATTTCAACAATCTTAGCATCATCTGGTCTAATTGTTGCCCCAGCTTCATCGATATATTTGGCAGTGATCGTCGCTTCAAGGCTATCGACAATCCCGTTAGTGTTCGCATCCTTCCCATAAACCAATACAACCTGATGCGGTGTTTGAACCGCAGTCAGACTTGGATCACCAACTAAAACAGTAGCATCCGCGTCTACTTTGTATCCCATATAGATATAATTATTAATTGTTGGTGGCGTCTTACTGTAGTTCGTGCCTTTATCGACTGCTGTCGATGTTGGTGTGGCAACTTCTGCCCCAGCTTCATCGACATACGTCTCGCCGACCGTCACATCAACTGTTCCATTATTGTTCTGATCTTGACCATAGACCATGGTAACCGTGTGTGTTTCATTGACATCTACAATTGTTGGCACGCCGGTCTCAGCTACCAAATCGTCATCCACCTTGTAGTTCAGATAGGTAAAATTCGTTACTGTTGGGGCTACACCGGTGTAGTCACTATCAATATCGACCACTTTACTAGTGTCTGCTGCAATGGTCATGTTCGCTTCATCTACATATTTTTCTACGATGGTGACATCTTCTAAGCCATTGTCATTTTTGTCTTCGGCGTAGACATAGGTAATGATTGTGTTTGAGGCAATCGGACCTGCTATTGTCACCGGGTCACCAGTATGCAGTGCTGTTTCTGCTGATTCTCCTGCTCGCTTATAGCCTACATACATGTAGTCATCGACAGTTGGGATTGTAGAGAGTGGCCTGCTATAGCCTGCCACGCTATTCTTATCAAGAATTTTTGTTGTATCTACCTGGCCAATTGCATTGCCTTTACGATCGACATATTTCTCAGTAACCGTTACCTCTTGACTATCGACAATCCCGTTAGCGTTGGCATCTGCTCCATACACTAATGTCACTGTATGCGATGTTGCTAAGTCAGTGAGGCTTGGATTTCCTGCGATGATTGACAAATCACTATCGAGTTTATAGCCTAGATAAATATAGCCCGTGACTGTTGGGGCAGCTTTTGAATAGTCACCACCTATTTCAACTATTTTAGCATCATCTGGCCTAATTGTTGTGCCAAGCTCATCGACATACTTTGCGGTAATCGTTGCTTCTTTACTATCGACAATTCCGTTGGTATTTGTGTCTTTTCCATAGACGAACACAATCTGATGCGGCATTTGTACGTTTGTAAGGCTCGGATTCCCTGCTGTGACCGTAGCGGATCCATCGATTTTATAGCCCATGTAAACATAATTATTGATTGTGGGCGCTAGCTTGCTATAGGTAGACCCCTTGTCCGTGTTGGTTGTTGTTGGTGTTGCTACGGCTATCCCTGCTTCATCAACATACGTTTCGCCAATTGTTACATCAACTGTTCCGTTATTCGTTTTATCTTGACCATATACCATCGTGACGATATGGACAGCTTTCACATCTGTTATCGTTGGCACACCGGTTTGGGCAGGTGTACTACCGTCAACTTTGTAGTTAAGATAGGTAAAATCTGTTAGCGTTGGCGTGACACCGATATAGTCGACGTCAATATCAACGACTTTACTCGTATCAACTGCAATTGTTGTACCTGCTTCATCTACGTACTTTTCGATGATTGTGACGTCTTCAATAGCGTTATCATTCTTGTCCTGACCATACACATAGGTGATGGATGTATTGGATGCAACAGGACCTGCAATT
Organism: Caryophanales bacterium; assembly: GCA_031554215.1. Classification (GTDB taxonomy): domain Bacteria; phylum Bacillota; class Bacilli; order JARBTR01; family JARBTR01; genus JAVBKE01. The sequence goes on along the minus strand of JAVBKF010000136.1, from coordinate 4,387 downwards.
ACCATTGGATCACTAGTATGCAGCGCTGTCTCCGCGGATTCTCCTGCCAATTTGTACCCTAGGTATACATAGTCATCTACGGTTGGCAAGGAAGCAAGGGGTCTACTGTAGCCAGCAACACTGTTCTTATCAAGAATTTTTGTTGTATCCACTTGACCAATTGCCGTACCGTTTCTGTCTAGATATTTCTCAGTAACCGTTACTTCTTGGCTATCAATAATCCCGTTGGCATTGGCATCTGCCCCATAGACTAATGTAACGGTATGTGATATCGCCAGACCAATAAGGGTAGGATTTCCAGCGATAATCGTCTGATCGCTATCTAATGTATAACCATGATAAATGTACCCTGTGATCGTCGGTGCTGCTTTTGTATAGTCCGCACCAATTTCCACTATTTTAGCATCATCCGCTCTGATTGTTGTACCGGATTCGTCCACATATTTTGCTGTAATGGTGGCTTCTTTACTATCAACGATCCCATTGATATTGGCATCTTTCCCATAGACAAGGACAACCTGATGCGGGATTTGGACGGCTGTCAAGCTTGGGTTCCCAGCTACTACAGTCGTATTGCCATCAACTTTGTAGCCCATGTACACATAATTATTAATAACGGGCGCTTCTTTGCTATAGTTTGTTCCTTTGTCTACGGCTGTAGCTGTTGGTGTAGCTATTTCAGCTCCAGCTTCATCGACATACGTTTCACCGATTGATACATCCACAAGTCCATTATCATTTTTATCTTGACCATAGACCATCGTCACTGTATGTGTCGTTTTCACATCCGTTATTGTTGGCTCACCAGACTGCGCTGGAACGACGTGATCTATCTTGAAATTTAGGTAGGTGAAATCTGTGATTGTAGGCGAAACGCCACTATAATCACTGTCAATATCAACAACTTTACTACTATCGACCCCAATTGTTGTGCCAACTTCATCTACGTACTTTTCTGTAATCGTGACATCTTCTAGGCCATTATCATTTTTGTCCTGCCCATACACAAAGGTCACTGATGTATTGGCTGCAATTGGACCTGCTATCGTAATCGGATCGCCGGTATGCAGTGCTGTCTCCGCAGATTCTCCTGCTCGCTTATAGCCTAAATACACGCTACCGTCTATAGTTGGCACGCTAGCAAGGGTTCTGCTGTAGCCTGCCGTACTATTTTTATCAAGAATTTTTGTTGTATCAGCCTGACCAATTGCATTGCCACTTCGATCGACATATTTCTCAGTCACAATGACTTCTTGGCTATCGACAATACCATTCGCATTGGCATCTGCACCATAAACTAACGTCACTGTATGCGATGCCGTTAAATTAGTAAGCGTTGGATTTCCAGTAGTTAACACTGTGTCACTGTCTACTTTGTATCCTAGATAAATATAACCGGTAATTGTTGGCGGTGCCTTTGAGTAAGTTCCATTGATTTCGACTACTTTGGTGTTATCTGGCCGGATTGTGAGCGCAGCTTCATCAACATATTTTGCGGTAATCGTCGCTTCTTTGCTATCAATGATCCCGTTAGTATTCGCATCTTTTCCGTACACCATCACGATCTGATGCGTGGTTTGCACGTTTAAAAGACTTGCGTCGCCCGTTTGTAGTGTAGCACTGCCGTCCACTTTGTAGCCCATATAGATATAATTATTGATAACCGGTGCTTGTTTGCTGTAGTTGGTTCCTTTATCGACAGCTGTTGTTGTTCCAAGCGCAATTTCTGCTCCGACCTCATCAACATACGTTTCATCGACCGTGACATCAACCGTTCCGTTATTATTTTGGTCTTGACCATAGACCATGGTAACTGTATGCACAGCTACCACATCTGGAATCGTTGGTACGCCAGTCTGTCCTGTTGAAGCAGCATCCACCTTATAGCTGAGATACGTGTATCCAGTCACCGTTGGTGTTACTCCACTATAATCACTATCTATATCAACCACTTTTTTGGTATCAACAGCAATTGTTGCGCCGGCTTCATCGACATACTTTTCTGTGATCGTGAAGTCTTCTTTTCCGTTGTCATTCTTATCTTCTGCATAGACAAAGGTGATCGCAGTATCCGATGATATCGGGGCAGCGATTGTGACCGGATCTCCAGTATGTAGGGCTGTTTCTGCTGATTCGCCTGCTAGCTTATAGCCTACGTAAATGTAGTCGTTAACCGTTGGGATCGTAGACACTGCTCTGCTATATCCTGCACTGCTGAGCTTATCAATGATTTTCTTTGAATCGGCCTGACCGATTGGTTGCCCATTACGGTCAACATATTTCTCTGTGATAATGACTTCTTGACTGTCGATAATCCCGTTGACATTAGCGTCCGCTCCGTATTCATACGTAAAAGTATGGGGACCAACTATATCCGTCATACCCGGGCTGCTAGCGATGACGATTGGAATACTGTCGAGTTTGTAACCTTTATAAATATAACCAGAGATTGTTGGTGCTGGTTCGCTAAAATCACCACCAATTTCTATGATGTCAAATTCATCTGGTCTAATGGTAGCACCCTGTTCATCATGGAATTTTGAGGTAATCGTCAGTTCGCGACTATCGATGATCTCGTTCCCATTCGCATCTTTTCCGTACACCATCGTGATCGTATGCGGCTCTTGAATATTGGCATGACTTGGATTCCCAGTTTGCAGTACACTACTCAGATCCACTTTGTATCCCATATAAATATAGCCATCTATAGCTGGCGCTGCCTTGCTATATGGCTGTCCGACATCAACAAAAGAAATCGTCGTGGCTTGTGTTGGTAATTCCGTTCCAGCTTCATCAACATATTTTTCTACAATCGGTGCGTCCTCGAAACCATTCGCATTATTATCCTCTGCATAGACAAATCGGACTGCTGTACTTGTTGCAATAGGACCTGCAATTGTCACTGGGTCGCCAGTGTGTACTGCCACTAAATCTGTTTCCCCAGCAAGCTTGTACCCGACATACACGTAGCCGTCAATATCCGGCACATCTGATACAGCTCTGCTATACCCAGCGGTACTATTTTTGTCTAGTATTTTTGTGGTATCTGGTTGACCAACCGCTGAACCATTTCGGTCAACATACTTTTCTGTTACCGTTATCTCTTTACTATCAACGATGCCATTTCCATTCGCATCTTTCCCATACACAAATTGAACCGTATGTGCAGTTTGAAGATTGGTGAGTGTTGGATTACCTGTTTTTAAAGCTGAATCAGCGTCAAGTTTATACCCTAGATAAATGTAAGTACCAATTGTCAGCGGTGTCCCTGTGTACGTTTCACCAATATTCTTCACAATGGCAGTATCCGCTCTGATTGAAGCGCTAGCTTCATCAACGTACTTTTCCGTAATCGTAACATTTGCTGCTTTAACAGTCAGTGGAACGGTAACGTCAATATAATCGCCTTCGTTGTCTGTTACCCTGACTACCACGTTAACTGTACCTGGTGTTGATGTATTGGGTGCTCCATTTGGAAACGAAAGCGTCGGTGCTGGATCAGAACCTGTATTGTCAGGATCTGATACATCTTTGACTAACGATGCAGCAGTGACCGTAGCACCAACAATTACGGTTGTAGGCACTGCAGTAGCAACTGGTGGTGCTGAAATTTTGAAGTTATCGATATACAGAGGTTGATCTGTCGTCGCGTCTTGCTTAAAACCAATTCTAGTGACCGTTTGCCCAGCAGGTACAAGATACGTTCCACTTACCAGAGTCCAAGCCTTCGGGTTTAAATTGGATGTATGTATTTCTATTGGCAAAGCGGGAGGACCAAACATCAAATCAACGCCATTTTCTTGACGAGATGATGAAAGAATGTAGGAATCATATGACCATTTTAAAGTTGATCCTGGAACTGTGGCAATATCTTGATAGACAAGCTGATCGCCCCCAGGGACATCCAAAGCATACCCTCCAGTAGACCCAAGCGTATTCTGAGTTCCCCAATACCCATTAGGCGTTTGAGCACTTTTTCTTAAAATCGGAATTGATGCACCAGTGGTACTCCAGCCAGGTACAATACTTGGGCCATAAAGATTCGTTTGGCCTGCCGACCCAATTCCATACGAAGGCTCAAAGCTTGGATTCTGTACGACTTTCGACATCGGGGTCACCTGACTAGCCTTCGCCTTTTCAATCTTCACAAAGTTAAAAGGCGCGACAATTGTATTAAACACGAAGAAAAGCAGAACAACCTTATTGAGTAAAGTTGAACGGCCACTTGACCACCATCTATTTTTCGTATTCATTTCACAACCCCCTTGCTAGACTACCTGAAACTGTTCTTTATAATGGCTAACCAGTGCTAAATGCTTGTTTTATACAATTGATCCGTTTCATTTTTAAATCGTATTATAGTATGGCTTTTCTTTTCCATTTTCAT
>JAVBKF010000028.1:0-46633 GCA_031554215.1 Caryophanales bacterium | reverse complement strand
ACTGAAGAGGTTATAGAAATCCTTGGTGAACCTACAGAAATCGTGAGTAATAATAATACGGCACATGATCAGTGGCAAGAAGATAATGATAACAATAATGATGGATGGTTAGTAGATGATCCAAACTATTATTATAAATTTGCAGGGGGAAGCCAAGAAGAACTACGGGAGCTAGGTATAAAAATGGAGGCTTCTAAGAATTTAATTTACTACCATTACGAATATGGTGAAAATGTTCATACTGGCAAACCTGAATATCAAAATGTATACATCATAGACAATGAAGTTGTGGGGATGTCCTTCATGTAGATACTGATAAATCGCTTAAATTGTTTCTGAATAGGCAAATCAAACAGCATAAGCTTTTCTCTAACACATGTTGGTTTTTATATGATACAGACAGTAGGAAGGCAATTTTTCTTTTATTAACATGCTAAAATCATGATTAAAGTATTGTAGGGCAGTCAATTGACTGCTCTTTATTCAAGTTCCTTTTTGTGTCTACATAACTGAGCGAATAATATGGCCAGTTTTAGAAAACGTGCTGATAAGTGGGAATATAGAATTATTTACAATGATGCAACAGGTAAAAGAAAGGAAAAAACACGAGGAGGGTTTAACACCAAAAAAGAAGCGCAAATTCGTGCATCAGAGGTAGAGAAAGAGATTAATAACCAGACATATTTAGAACCAACAAATATGACATTAAGTAGTTTTATTCAGGAATGGATTAAGCTTTATGCTAACTCAAAAATGAGGGCGAGTTCACTAGCAAGCAGAACTATGAATATTGAGAAGCATATACTTCCTAGGTTCGGTAAAAGTAAATTAGTTAGAATTAGATCAGTCGATATTCAAGAATATTACATTGAATTATCAAGGTCACTGAGTCCTGCAACAATCCAAATTATTCATAACTGACTAAAATCATTTTTTAAACAGGCGATTAAGTGGGGTTAATTAATATCATGGACAATGTTACGGCACCTACAGTTCAAAGGAAAGAAATGAAAGTATGGGATGAAGAGGATGCATCTGAATTTTTGAAGTCTGCAAAAGACTCGCCATTTTGTTAGCGTATTTACTTGCATTGCATTGTGGTATGAGGCGAGGAGAGATACTCGCTCTCAAATGGGATTGTGTGGATTTTAAGAATAAGAAGCTTTACATTAAACAGTCATTGGTAATGAGTGGAACTAAGTTATCATTCCAAGAGCCAAAAACAGAAGGGAGTAAACGAGTGATTGCAATTAGTAACTATATTGTAGCTGAGTTACAAAATCATAAAGTAGAGCAGTCGTTAGTATCGGATTTAGTATTTAGTACTGCTAATGGAACACCATATTACCCACGAAACCTGTTAAGGGATTTCTACAAATGCATCGAGAGGATTGGTGTTGCTAGAATTCGATTTCATGATTTACGACATACGCATGCAACACTACTGCTCAAAAATGGGGAAAATGTGAAAGTAATATCTGAAAGATTAGGGCATTCAAAATCGTCATTTACATTAGATGTTTACTCACATGTGTTGCCTGACATGCAACAACAAGCAGCGGATAAAATGGAAGAGTTACTACTCTAAAAAAGTTTGGTGGGCAAGTCGTCACTAAAGCCGTCACCAAAATAAAAAATCCCACTTCGTCAAGAAGTGAGATAATGAAGAACGTTGCTATTGCAAGGTTCCTGCGGGTTTGGCACCCTAGTGATCCAGGCTAAATTCCAACCAGCGGGCCCCCACTCTATCAAGACATTGGCATGCCTGTGAGAGCTGGGGGCTATGATTCATATCTATGGACAGAGACCTTTCACAATAAACTGAATCGTTGATTCAAATTCTTCTTGGTTATTTTGTTCGGTGTTTTGGAATAAGAAATAGGTTGATATCACATAACCAACTAATGGTGTGACAATTAATCGAACTACTGTTTTCACTGGCAGCGCAATAATCTCCCCGGATTGTTGGAAGTGAACTATTTTCGTTTCAACGAGTGGGAGTATCTTCTTTCCAAAAAGTTCAATGATTTGTTCCCGGATTTCTGGATGAAAAGGAAGCTCTTGAACGATGATTTTGACCACTGCTTGATTTTTTTTAACTAAGGCAATGCGGTTGCTAAAAGCCGCTCTGAGGAAATCCTCAAATGAATCATAATCGTCCATGAATACCTTCTCGAAATCACTAATCGCTTTCGGGAGAAATACTTTCAGAGTATAGGGACCAACAATCGAAAGCAGTAACTCCTTTTTGGTACGGAAATAACGGAATATCGTTCCTTCAGCAAGCCCTGCTTTTTTCGCAATTTGGCTGGTTGATGATGCGGCGTAGCCTTTTTCAGAAAAAATAGCAATGGCTGCGTCTATAATCTTCTGCTGGCTTTCGGTGATTTGATTGGTTTCTTTGTTCATCGTCATCTATCCTTTTCGGTATTTGCGTAATGCAAGAATGTTGAGTGACATAAATAGTAGTGAGAATGCAATGAGTACGATTAAATTCGGATAAATTTCACTAAAACCATAGCCCCGAATCATAATATCTTTCATGGCATCTGCCGCATAGTTGAGTGGATCAATGACCCCAATCCAGCTAACCCAATTAGACATAACATCAAGATCGAAAAGCCCAGAGAAAAATAGTGCTGGAACGATGACAAACGGAATAAATTGAATCATTTGCAGTTCATTGTTCGCAAAGGCGGATAGTAGCACACCGAGCGTTAAAGCCGTGAAAGACAGCAACAATGTCACGAGTAATAGAAGGAAAAATGAACCTTCCATCGGCAAGTCAAGGACATAGACACTATAGGCCGTGATAATAATCGACTGAATCACTGTGAAAACGCCAAAGCCAATCACATAACCAGCAACAATTTCCCATAACCTCATCGGGCTACAAATTAATCTTTCAAGCGTTCCGCCAGTTCTCTCCCGTAGGAATGAAATCCCTGAAAGTAAGAAAACAAAGAAGAAGGCGAAGAAGCCTACCAGTACTGCCCCAAAAGAATCAAACATTGTCATATCTCGAGAACCATGCAAGTAAACCGTGTCAAACTGCAATTGCTGTGTTTCACTAGGAAGTGATTTCATTGATTGTTGCGTCCATTTAACAACCGCCTGGGTCACCACGGGATCGCTTCCCTCAACAGCTAAGGTAGCTGTATCCCCTGAAAAAACAACATAGGCATCCAGTTCCTGTTCTTTTAAATCGGCTTTAGCACTTGATTCTGATCGATAGTCATGAAGTACTGCACCATCATTTGTTAAAACCGTTTTCATCTGTGCTGGTACGCTGACAAGCCCAACATCAGGCACGAGTGGCTTTGCATTAAATACCAGTGAGATCAAAGTCAAAATGAGCACAGGTGCAACAAACATTAATGCAATGGAACGTTTATCATGAAAAAATTGCTGAATAATTCTGATCGCAAGTGCACGAACTCTCATGATGATTCCCCTCCTAGCACGAGGAATGCTTCCTCAAGTCTAGTAACGCCTGCTTGACTGATGATGTCGTCCGGTGAACCCTGAGCAATGATTTTGCCATCACGTAGTAGACCGACACGGTCGCATTTTTCAGCTTCATCCATCACATGCGTTGTGACAATAATTGTTTTCCCCTCTTGTCTCAGTTGCTCGAACTGTTGCCAAATTTGCTGACGGAGAACTGGGTCGATTCCTACAGTTGGCTCATCTAAAATCAATAAATCTGGTTCATGAAGAAGCGCGGCAGCGATCGATAAGCGTCGTTTCATACCACCTGAAAAGCTATGAACAGGTTTATTCAGATGATCTTCCAAATTAACTAATTTCGAGGTGATCTCAATACGCTTCTTGCGCTTTGTGTTAGATAGTCCAAATAATGCAGCAAAGAAATTGAGATTTTCTAGCGCTGTTAGTTCTTGGTAGAGACCATCGGCTTGTGACATATACCCAATTTTCGGAATCACCTTTGATGATGGTAACTTTATCCCTTCAAAACTGATTTCTCCACTTGTTTGTTTCTCAAGGTTTGTCAGCATTTTGATCAAGGTTGTTTTCCCTGAACCAGAAGGTCCTAATAGACCGAAGATTTCTCCTTTATGGACATCTAAATCAATCCCGTTTAAAACGGTCTGCATCCCGAATATCTTCGACACACACCGAATGCTTAAATAGGTTTCAGACATGATACCAGCTCCTTAACGTCTGTTATGTTATTGTCATTTTAAATAGAAAAACAGAAAATGAGTGAGTACTCACTCATTAGTATATGCTACTATCGTGCTGATAGCAACTTTGGTTGCAAATAAAATTACATACCGCTTTGTTTATGGGAAGGCACAGCCTTGTTATTCTGGTCACAAGGCGTAGTCATGTGCACAACCAGTCAACGACTGCTTAAAGAGAGGATAAGCTTTCAGGTTAGAAATGACTACCGTCAATTTCCTCGTTAAGTAGTTTGGGCGTTGTCAATGTCTCGACTTGATATAAATGTAGTTCAGATTCTGGAATGTTTGGTGTCGATTTGGTCATCGCATTAGAACTTGCGGACCGCAGAATGCCAGTTTTCTGATCAAATTGGTTCACTGCATTTAGTAAGGAAAATAATTGTTGAGTGTAGGTTTCATCAGGCGTGGTTACCGTTGCAAAATTGTTTTCACCAGAGATCGCTACTGAGCTGACATTGGTTTTCTGGTGCTTACCATTCTAGTCAAAACGTGTCTGATAGTGGAATTTGAAATTTGAAAACCTGTTTTCCGTTAACAGTTGTTTGTACTTTTTAGTGAATGCATCAGTCATATGATGGGCTTCTTCTTGATAATGTTTCTAGTATCTCTTCTATTGGTGGTGCCAGTTGGTGGAGTACGAACGAAATGAGTTCTTCCGGTGCAGTTATGGCACAGTAATTATCGCGCCTCTTGCAGCAACATATAGGCGTCCCTAGTATCTCGCATCTAAGCGACTAGTAGACCGTGGAACCAAATTCTGAAGATTTAGCGCTCAGCAGCATATTGAATTCAAGCTGTCTGACCCCAAGGTCGCTCGTAAATAAAATAGATGGGATACAGGCTCACTCACCCGTATCCCATCTATTTAAATTACCTGTGGACTTTCGTTCATGGCTACATTATTCGCTCACTAGTTCTTGTAGTTCAGCGGTCATTTGGATATTGCGCTCAGGCTGCCCATGAAACTGAGCAGGCGTGTTCTGAAATAATGAAATGTGCCACCCATCAGCAGACTTTACTGCAACCAACGTTTGGTGCGTGTTCACAGCTGGGTTAATCTTGGGCTGATCGGCTGTAGGCACTACCATACCAGCAATTGCACGTACCATGGCAACGCCGTCAGCTAGGAAACGGACATCCTTCACTTTGCAGTAATAATGTGCAGGCGTGTAGTGTGTGAAAATATCTTGAATATGCATTTGTATAAGGCTTTGGCTAGTGAAATGGCTGCCGTCGAAGCCAATCATTTCACCATCAACAGCAAATCCAGCACACATTTTTACCGCATCATGCTGGTTCCAGCCCTCAATGAGCATCCAATAAAGTTGTATAACTGCCTCTTTTTCAGCATTCATCTACATCACTCCCTTGATTAAACAACTGTGCAGTGGGGCTGTTTATTCGACCTCGTACGTCCAGAATCGTTCCGTTAGGAAACGTTTTGTCACCTTTGCGTCTGCATTCTTAAATGTATCTTCCCAACCTACCGTCATCGCCTCTGTTTGCGAGCGATGTGCACGGATCGCTGCAAGCTTTTGCATCGCATACGGTGTGATATCAGTCACGATATCTGGCTCTCCAATCTGTTTTTCACAGTTATTTGAGAAGGCAACAAGGTGTAATTTTGGACGGCTTTCAGCAGTCATCTTTGAAATTGCCTTCAAGACAACCCGGCCACAAGCATCATGGTCAGGATGAACGGCATACGGCGGGTAAAACGAAATCACAAGCGAAGGGTTCATTTCGTTGATTATTTGTAAAACTTGATCCGAAATCACTTCTTCATCTAAAAATTCAATTGTCTTGTCTCGTAGTCCCATTTGTCTAATCTCGCAACCTAGTGCACGCCCTGCATCCTCTAGTTCTTTTTGCCGAAAACTTGGCAAGCTCTCTCTGCTAGCAAATGGTGGGTTACCGAGATTTCTACCCATTTCACCAAGTGTCATGCATAAATAGGTTACTGGCACCCCCTCAGCAACATACTTGATGATGGTACCTGCTGTACCAAACGACTCATCATCTGGATGAGGGAAAATAACTAGTACTTGTCTTTCTTTTGTCAAAATGGCTCACTCCTTTTTTTCATCTTGTTTAAACGTGGTTATTTTGGAAACGGCTGATCGCTAAGTTCGCAGGCTACGGCAAGTTTTCCGTCATAATCAATGCCTGCCATGAGTAGTCTTCCGGCTTCGTCAATTTCGTAATGTGTTAATCCCTCAGCGTAGATCCAACCAATTTCAGTTTCTAAACCAACACGATAATGATTAGTAGAAATGATTTTCCCGTGTACATAACGCACCTTTGCATTGCGAATGAACGCACCTGAAGCAAATTTCTTTTCATGGTGATTAGCGTATGCCCCGTTCGTTGTCTCTAAATGAAGATAAACGTCTTTATTCGCATGTGTATCAATATATTGTTGAATCACTGTAGCATCTATTTTTTCCATCATTTTAAGCTGTACCTCCTCTTTCAGTTCCTATCGCAAGTTTTCCCTAATTTCTCGGAATCATGTTCAAGTTAATGAGTCCATTATACAGAAATCATGTCTGTTTGGAAATCAAAAAAGCTAAGGACTTACCGACTGTGAGCCTTGATAGTTAGATTGTATTCTAACTTTCCAGCTTCTTACCAGTAATCCTCAGCTTTTTCAGGGTTCATTTGTTTAGATAAATGATTTTTCTACCGAACGGTCACTTCTTTTGCGCCATATTGATTGAAGGCACTATGCATGGTTGGGCCAACGAATTCATTTAGTTTCCAGCCGTACTCAATTGCGGCACTGACAAATTTCTTCGCTTGCAGGACAGCTTCAAATGGTGTTAATCCGTGTGCAAGCCCTGCCGTAATTGCTGCTGCGGTTGTGCAACCAGCACCATGTGTGTACGTCGTATCGGTTAATGTAGATTCGAGTAAACTAAACTGCTCGCCATCATAGAAAAGGTCAACTGCTTTATCAGCTTCTCCGGTTAGCTTACTGCCACCTTTAATGTAGATGTTTTTTGCACCATAAGCGTGAATTTTCTTGGCAGCGAGCTTCATATCGTCAACCGACTTAATGGCACCCATTTCAGCTAATTGTCCAGCTTCAAATGCATTTGGTGTCACAACGGTTGCTCTTGGCAGTAATAATTCACGCATGGCCACTGTGTTTTCAGGAAGTAATACTTCATCTGTTCCTTTACAAACCATAACGGGGTCGATAACAACATTATTTATTTTGTATTGATCAATTTTCTGTGCGGCGAGTTGAATCATTTCAACTGTAGGTAACATTCCTGTTTTCATTGCATCAAGTTTCGTCGAGCAGATGGTATCTAGCTGTGCGGCTGTGATGCTTGGATCAATTGGATGGATGCCATGAGCCCACTCATTATCTGGGTCCATTGTAACAATGACAGTCAGTGCAGTCATACCGTATACATCAAGTTCTTGAAACGTTTTCAGGTCAGCTTGAATGCCAGCGCCACCACTTGAATCAGATCCAGCCATCGTGAGAACTTTTTTTAAACTCATCTTGAATACCTCCATTTACTAGAATGATACAAGTAAAATAGTAACAAAGCTTTTTAAAAACTACAACATTTATCCTCAGTATTGTTGTAGAATTTAAGGTAGAGGTGAGTGATGTGGCAAAACAAATTTTTCATAATGATTGGCAGGAGCGTCTACAGGATGAACTGGAAAAATCTTATTATTTAGCACTGAGAGCTTTTCTGCGAAAAGAGTATAGTGAACAGATGATTTATCCACCGATGCATGATGTTTATAATGCATTACACTACACTGCGTTCGCAGATGTTAAAGTTGTGATTCTCGGGCAGGATCCTTACCATGGTCCGGGGCAGGCGCACGGACTTAGTTTCTCTGTTCAACCGGGTGTCAAACAGCCACCGTCATTGCGTAATATATTTAAAGAGCTGGAGAGTGATATCGGCTGCGGGGTGCCGAATCATGGTTACTTAAAGGATTGGGCTGACCAAGGAATTCTTCTGCTCAACACGACGCTGACAGTTCGGAAAGGTGCGGCGGCTTCCCATTTTAATCAGGGTTGGGAGACGTTTACTGATCAAGTGATTATGCGTTTAAATCAGAAAGAAGAGCCGATTGTTTATATTCTTTGGGGTAGACATGCTCAGTCAAAGGTCAAGCTGATTGACCGGGCAAAGCACAAAATCATTCAGTCTGCACACCCTAGTCCATTATCCGCCCACAATGGATTCTTCGGGAGCAAGCCATTTTCAAAGACAAATGAATTGTTAGTTGAAATCGGACAAACCCCAATTAATTGGGAAATACTATAGGATACGACTAGAAAAGCGCTGCAGTCGATTTTGAAAGATTCGGTAGTGAATTTTGTGACAGGATGCGAAACGATTGACAGATCGCCTTGTCGGACGAACACCCTCGTTTCGTGCAGAAATCTTCCAAAGGGTATTTTTACACCAAATGGTGCGTATAGTGTCGTGATGGATGGAGATTATTCCAGTTGTTGATGACCATCGCCGTGATCAACAATTGTAAATGAAAAGATGACAAGCTAAGCTGGGTTTGCGTTAGCGGAATGACAAAACTGTTCATTTTTGCTAGATGCCGTTTGTGGGCCAGCTGTATACTGATGACAAAATACAATGTTGCGGATTTACGATCAAGCTGACAGGTCGGTTGATTGCTGACTGGTTTGCTAGGAGCGTATTACCGTATAGCACTGTCCTTGTTCTTTTATCGCCACTGTCCGTTTGCGCTTCAGAAGCAAGATTTCCTGGGAAATAACGAATCAGTCATATGTCTAAATGCCATTCAGTAAAATAGCCAAATAGTGTACGAATGAACAAGGGACAGGTTTGCCAATACCCTATAATGACACAAGCGAACGTAAATGTAATTGATCGTAGACGATTGATTGACCAGAGAAAAGTTTTATTGACATTACCATAGGAAAGCGAGGGATTATTCATGAGCGAAGTAGCCTATCCGAAAAATTATCAAAGTGTATTAAACATCCGTGAAACAGAGGTTGCAATTAAACAAGTGAAGGATTTCTTTGAAAGCAACTTAGCGAAGGAACTCAATTTAACACGGGTTTCAGCACCGCTATTTGTTCTTTCAACATTAGGGTTGAATGATAATTTAAGTGGGCAGGAACGCCCTGTTAGCTTTGATGTGCTTGCACTCAACCATCGCAATGTTGAGATCGTTCATTCACTAGCGAAGTGGAAACGGGTGGCGTTGAAGCGATATAGATTTGCTAGTGGCGAAGGACTGTACACAGATATGAATGCGATTCGTCGTGACGAGGAATTGGATAATCTCCATTCGATTTATGTTGATCAATGGGATTGGGAAATGATCTTGGAAAAGTCAGAACGGAATTTGGATACATTGAAAGATGTCGTTTCATGCATTTACCGCGTGTTTAAAGCGACAGAGGCTCATTTTCATGCGCTATACCCCGGGCTTTCTACCTATCTGCCGGAGGAAATCAGATTTATTACATCAGAAGAATTATACCAGCTTTATCCTGATCAAACACCAAAAGAAAGAGAGGATTTGATTACGGAGAAATATGGTGCGGTATTCTTAATGCGGATTGGTGATCAGTTATCAAATGGCGAAGCACATGATTTGCGTGCGCCTGATTATGATGATTGGCAACTAAATGGTGATATTCTTTTCTGGTATCCAGTGCTTGGCTGTGCATTTGAAATTTCCTCAATGGGAATTCGTGTTGATGAGGTATCGCTCATGGCGCAATTGAAAAAAGCAAACGCAGAAGATCGTCTTGCCCTTCCGTACCATCAAGATTTGTTAAACGGAAACCTTCCCTATACAATTGGTGGTGGTATTGGACAGTCGCGCATGTGCATGTTTCTTTTAGGAAAAGCACATATCGGCGAAGTACAAGCAGCGATTTGGCCAGAAGAAATGATGGCAGCATGTGAGGAACATCAGATGTTTATTCTTTAATGGGGCTAACGCTCTGCTCTAAAGTTACTTGTTTTTTTTCAAGTGGTACATGCTCAAATAAATGTTGGAGGTTGAAAAAATGAAGTTGTCTGGTAATCGGTTCATTGAGACAGTCATGAGCGTCAGAGCGAGCCAAATGATTCAGCCTATACAAGGTGAAATCCCGTTTGTGCCGTGGCATGGCAAAATGGCAGAAGCTAAAGTTGCGCTTGTCACGACCGCTGGGGTTCACCTGAGATCGCAGCAGCCTTTTAACGTTGAAGCGGGTGACCATACAGTTCATTTTATTCCGGCGAAAACAATGAATGATGACCTAGTGATTACGCATACGCACTTTGACCGTGCCGATGCGGATCAAGATATTGAATGTGTGTTTCCACTGGCGACACTGACAACACTTGTGGAGGATAAGGTGATTGGTGCTGTGGCAGAAACCCACTATGGGCTGATGGGATACATTCCTGAGACCAGCGGTCTTATGGCTACATCAATCCCAGCTATGATTCATCAGTTAGAGCAGGAGCAAATTAATCTGGTCATCTTAAATCCTGGCTGATATATTTGCCATCAGTCCGTGGGACTGATTCAAAATGCAATTGAACAAGCAGGAATTGTGACAATTTCAATCGCGCATCTAGCCAATTTGACGAAGAAAATCCGCGTACCTAGGGCACTACATTTAGTTTTTCCGATGGGGAGGAGCTTCGGCAAAGCATTTGATACTGAGATGCATCGGCAAATATTAGTGGATTGTCTTCGCTATGCCGCCGAAATAAAAGAACCAGAAACGATGATTAAGCTACCATATAAATGGAAGCGCTAATCATCGTTTTTAATCATGGTCTTGATGCTGGTAGCATATAGTAGTGCTTACACGGCTACTTTGTGGTGTTCTGGCAATCATGACTGACAGAATCTCTTGCGCTGATTTGTCCCTCCGGTTCTGCCTGAAGTCCCTGATCCTATTACGAATTACTTACGGTGCTCAACAGAGGGCGTACATCCTTGTCTATTTATGTGCGGAATAAAGTAGCCAGTATCTATAGATAAGTTGGTGAATGTATGCGGATTCTAGTGACAGGTGGAGCAGGCTATATAGGCAGTCACACATGTGTTGAATTATTAAATGCAGGCTACGAAGTAATCATTGTGGATAGTTTAATCAACAGTCGCGTCGATGCGGTAAACAGAGTTGGGGAGATTGCTGGAAGAGTCCCCATATTCCATGAAACAGATATACTTGATACCGATGCAATTGAGCAAATTTTCTCAAAAAACTCCATAGATGCAGTCATTCACTTCGCTGGGCTGAAGGCAGTTGGCGAGTCAAATCAGTCGCCCCTGACCTACTTTCGGAACAACGTTTCAGGCACTATCGGGTTACTCGAAATCATGAGAATGTATGATGTGAAAACATTGGTTTATAGCTCATCCGCGACAGTTTATGGTGAGAATACTGTTCCGTTTACAGAAGAGATGTCATTGTCAGCAATCAATCCTTATGGGCGCACAAAATTGATGGCTGAGGAAATCCTAAATGATCTTTACCATTCAGATTCAAGTTGGCGCATTTGTAAGTTGCGCTACTTTAATCCGATTGGCGCACATGAAAGTGGAAAGATTGGTGAGAACCCAATTGGTATTCCAAACAATCTTGCCCCGTATATTTCGCAAGTAGCTAGCGGGAAGCTGAATAAACTGCCCATTTACGGAAGCGACTACGATACGGATGATGGCACTTGTATTCGGGATTATATACATGTGGTTGACTTGGCATTCGGACATATGAAAGCATTGCAATTTATTCAGCAACATGGCGGCAATGAAGTTTTTAACCTAGGAACAGGAAAAGGCCATAGTGTACTGGAAGTCGTGCAGGCTTTTGAACTGGCGACTGGGAGCTCTATTCCATATGAGTTGACCGCAAGAAGGTCAGGTGACATGGCAAGAATGGTCGCTGATTCCATGAAAGCAAGGGAATTTTTGGGATTTGAAGCAGTAAGGTCACTGAAAGACATGTGCGTTGATACATGGCGCTTTCAGCAATTGAATCCGAATGGATACCTATAATAAGCGCCTGCAATTTGAAAAAAAAGCCTACTCAAAACTGGCGTTCGTTGCTGTCTTTATCAGACAGAACCCAGCGTTGATAGGCTTTTAGTCATTAGCGAAATCGCCTCACCCCTTATCTTGGAGGCGGTGGACCTTGAGGGTAATTGTACTCAATCTCTTCATCGAAAGTAGCGTAATCAAAATTAATCATAGGCAGTACATAACGCATTCCGGTAGTTGGGTCGCTAATCACGACATGGTCGCGCCCTGCTGCTTCAATAATCCCTTTGAAAATTTTCGCATTCCACTCAGAATTATTTTCAAAAGTCATATAGATAGTTGCCATCTTACCACGATTAAGACGTAGAATATTTTCAATATACGATTGCTCAATTCGTCCAGTCTGGATATGCATTGGTGGTACTTGTAAATGCGGCATTGGCTGCTGTTGTGGGATTGGATTCGGCTTAGGATACGGTTGCTGCTGTTGTTGAAAGGAGTATTGTGCGCCAACCTGAGGCGGCTTGTTGCCTCCTGTCATATAGGGATTGTAGGGTTGTTGATACCCGTATGTAGCGCCGGGTTGTTGTCCTTGTGGCATGTGAACACTCTCCTTTAAAAGACTTCTGGGCATTCAGCTTGCGTCGGTTGATAAAAACAGTGTGCCTTATAGCGACCTGTATTCCATTGTCCATACCACTGTGGTGGACACTCTGCTTCTGGTCGGAAATACCATAAACAGTATGTGGCTGGATCAAATCTTTCGCCATTTAACACGCGTCTAGCCAAGCGTATTTCCTTATCTCGTGCCTTTTGATAAAAATAACTCTCCTGCACGGCAGCGAATCCGCCCGGACTTTGATAGACCATATCCGAAACCGTGTTGATGTCCTTGAAATCACTACAATTTGCGATGATACGGTTGACACAAACGTTTCCAACCATTAGCATGCCGAGCTCACCCTCGCCCTCGGCCTCTGCACGCATTAATCTAGCTAATAGTTGCTCGTCCTCGCTATTGTAAGGAATCACACCACCCATGGAAATGTCACTCCAGTCCTGTATAAAATATGATGACCTCCATCAGTTTATGAAACAATGAATGAACTGGTGCGAAAAACAGTGCTAAGTCATGATGTGTCTTTGCGAAAATGTGAGTAAGAAAAAATAAAAAACTGCCATGCAAATGTGCTGTTGTTTACAAACACACGCAGGGCAGTTTCTCCTATATTATAGTAGCATTAGCTTGTAGAATCACGTACTTGCTGCCTTCATTAGTGCAACATCAATGAAAGTGAACCCAGTCAACTGCAGTAAATAAGATCACTCAAACACTAAATATGAAAGAAATCAGCTAAACCGTCCTCTTCAATAATATTTCCAACAAAGAAAGTGCCAAATTCACCAAAACGAGCACTGGCTTCATCAAAACGCATTTCTGAAACGATTTTCTTGAACTGGAGCACATCATCTGAGAATAAAGTCACGCCCCACTCCCAATCCTCAAAGCCCATCGAACCTGAAACGATTTGTTTGACAATCCCAGCGTATTTCCTGCCGATCTGTCCATGAGAAGCGATCATTGGACGGCGTTCCTCCATTGGGAGCATGTACCAATTATCGCTTAAATGTCTGCTCTTATTCATTGGATAGAAACATACATGCTTCATTTTCGGTAAAATTGGATACAATCTCGCGCGAATCATCGGATTTTGATATGGGTCCTCTGTTTTCTCCAAATAATTAGAAAGTTCAACAACGGATACATATGAATAACTAGGTAGTAAAAATCCTGCAAACAAACTTTTGTTAAAAGCTGTTTCAATCTCATTTAACGCCTCCATTGTTGGACGAAGAAACAGTAGCATAAGATCTGCTTTCTGGCCAACAATAGAATATATTGCATGACTGCCAAGCTCATTTGTTTGAACATCTTCCCACCCATTTCTAAGTGTCTGTAGCTCTTCTAAGGCAGCACTTTGTTCCGCAGCAGAAGCATTGCGCCAGCTTAACCAGTCAATTGTACGGAAATCATGGAGGCAGTACCAACCATCTAACGTTTCAACTGCTTCATTCATTATCAATCACTCCATTTTCTTTTTTTATTATTTGTGTAGCAATCAGATAAGCTGAAATTACCTGTTTGTAGTCCAGGTTCAACTTCCAAACATATACAACCTTTTATTTATGATAACATATGGTTGCGAATTTAGGACAAAATTCGACTCAAAATCCTGTTGATAAAATAAATTCTATGCTATCATGGATTGAGTAGAAAAAGTTATCGATAGAGGAGATTTATATGTTTGAAGGAATGAAGAAAAGGCTTAAAGATTATCGCTTCAAAATTGTATTCCCAGAAGGCACTGATTCACGTGTTTTGAGTGCTGCAGTTCGCTTGCATCATGAAGGCATTATTACACCGGTTTTACTTGGTAATCGTGATGAGCTTGAGAAAACTGCTGCGGAACAGAAACTAAAGCTAACAGGAATGACAACGATTGATCCAACCGATAGCGTGATGATCCAAAAGATGACCCCAATTTTTCTAGAGAAACGAAAAGGAAAAGTCAATGAGGCGAACGTACGAAAGATCCTTCAAGATGGTAATTATTTTGGGACAATGCTAGTAGAAATGGGCGAAGCAGATGGGCTTGTGAGTGGTGCTATCCATTCAACAGCCGATACAGTGCGTCCTGCCTTGCAAATAATCAAGACAAAACCACATGTTCAAAAAATATCAGGCGTTATATTCCTGTTCAAAAATGAAAAGCGCTATGTCTTTGCAGACTGTGCGATTAACGTGAACCCAACAGCTGAAGATTTAGCTGAAATAGCGATTGAGACAGCTGAAACAGCGAGAACATTTGGGCTCGAGCCACGAATAGCAATGCTAAGTTTCTCCTCACATGGTTCTGGGCAAGCGCTTGAAGCCTTCAAAGTAGCGGAGGCAACAGCCATTGTCAAGGAAAGAGCACCAAGTTTAATTGTAGACGGAGAAATTCAATTCGATGCTGCGATATCGCCACAAGTAGCAAAGCAAAAAGTACCTAGTTCACCACTTGAAGGGAATGCAAACGTATTTATTTTCCCGACAATTGATGCAGGAAACATTGGCTACAAAATTGCCCAACGACTTGGCGGTTTAGAAGCAATCGGCCCAGTTCTGCAAGGTTTAAATAAACCAGTAAACGATCTTTCTCGTGGTTGCACAGAAGATGACGTTTATGGATTAGCACTGATTACCGCAGACCAATGCATTGCACATGTAACGATGAGTAAATAAGGTTATCTTCAGGATTGGTGCTATATGATTGTCTGGGACGAATGAATGCCGCTATAGATATTTTAAAGAAGTCAGACTGCTGGTGTACGATTGGCTGGCAGTGTGGCTTTTTTTATTGAACTTGTGCAATTGAGGTTGCTACTGTTCTCTTCTCGATACACTAACTAAATGCTAATCGACATAAAAAAATTATGGGCGTGGGAATTTTGAATAATTTTGTATCACCAAAGGAAGGCTAGTTAGAAATGGGGCTAAGCAAGTTGTACAAGAAATTTAGACAAGCTAGAAATTCTTGAGGCTGCGGATGATAAACAGGTAAGAAAACTTGTTATTTACGCTAGACAATTTGCTAAGGTGAAAAAGTTTGGATAGAGTTTGTAGAAAAAGAAGGAGTGTTTGGTTATCATGAAGGGATCCAAAAACGTTGTTCTTACACAGGGTTGGGGCTTAGGCTCAATTATTGCAGTGACAATATCATGGGGGTTGCATGAATCCATTCTATGGGCAATACTGCATGGTATTTTTGGCTGGTTCTACGTGATTTATTACGCAATTTTTTATTAAAAAGGTATCTTCGCTGCCTGAAACAATTAAATGTTAGTACAGAATAAAATGTCGTACTGTTAGGTTTTGCCTTCAGTGCGACTATTTTGATTCGATGGAAAGAAGCTTGAGCAATCAGTGGGGCTCTGTATCATGATTTCATTGTTCTTCAATTTTCTTCAGCATCGATTTCAGGCGCTGATTTAGGATTATCTTTCATCATCTTCCCTAACTCTATTGATGCACTATGCCCTCATTGAAAATTTTCAGGAGGATAAGTTGTCGCTGAGAAATTAAGGTTTCAATTACCGTTGAAATATCGTTCTATAACAAGGCTTCCCATAGGGAGGGTAAAAGGTTTCTGATAATATGTAATGGTTTCAATTCCGTTATAATTGTATTTAAAATATTTCTCAATTGCAAATACAAATGCAACAAACAAGCGAAGAAAATCAAGTCTGACCAAGTAAGCTGATTTCCTCAATAAAGCACTCCATAGGAGTTCTATAGCCAAGAATCTTTCTAGGTAAATTGTTACACCATTCGGTGACATATTTGACCGTTTTGTTTGAAACAGAAGTGATAGGCTTTCCTTTAGGAATAAACCTGCGAATCAGACCGTTGTGCCTCTCATCCCTATAGCCCCTTTCAAAGGCGCTACAGGGACGAGAGAAATAGTCCTCTGTGGTGGTGTTATCTAAAGCATCCACTAAGCTAGAAAACTCAGATCCATTATCAGAAGTGATCGTTTTAAAGACCCCAGAAAACCGGCTACCCAGCTTGGTTTTCAGGGTACTGATAGTTTCCTGTACACTCTTATCATCCTTTGCGCTAATCTTGAACACTAAGTTCGTTCTTGTTTTGCGCTCAGTGATGGTGAGAAGAGCTTCGTCACCTGACTTTTTTCCAATGACAGTATCAATTTCCCAGTGGCCAACTTCTTCTCTTAACTCAATTTCAAGCGGTCTTTTAGTGATGCTTTTGCCAAGCACTTTCTTATTTTTATGGATACGAGTTTTCTTGGTATTTATCGCAACTTTTAAAGCTAAATCAAGATTTTTCAAAGACAGTAACACTTGATCAATGTAGTTGTATAACGTTTTTACACATACAACGCCTTTTTTGAACAGCCCATATTTTTTCACATGACCGGGCCACCGCATCTGGTGACCATTTATGGTCTATAATCTACTGCTCGGCATATTCAATGAAATCGCTAACTTGAGGCAGTTTCAACGGCTTTCCAAACGATTTTCGATGTTGTTCGTAAACTGCTTGCCCTGTCTCAGAGAAATAAGCTTCATACGTAATTTTCTTTGATTTTATTTGAGTGGTTGTACCACGTTTCAGCTCTCTTGATATCGTGCTTTTATGCTTACCTAGTTGATCTGCAATTTCTTGCACCTGACTTACCTATCGCTCTGAGCGCCTCAATTTATCCTCGCTCTGCTCATGTAGGTGTTTAAAATTTCGTTTGTTAGTGGTAATATGTGTATGAGCCATTGATAAACCTCGTGTGTTGGTATTGTTTTCGTCGACTTAATCATACACGATTTATCTTGGCTTTACTTGTTGCATTTCATTTTACAACGAAGCAAAAGATAAATTTTCTGCTCTTGAGACTTTTTCAGTGGTACCCATAGAATAGTCACTTTTTTCTAAGTGTCTATTCTATGGGTACCACTTTATTTGAGGTCGCCCTTGCTTTTTTTGGATAGAGAGATTCTGATGTGTAAGTAAATGACAAGCGACAACAGTAGTTTTTTAAGCACCATATAGATCATGCTGATCGCCTTCAGTAGCCAGCAGGTAAAACAGCGTAGCTGATGCGTACTAAATTCGTTGGTTTCAATCATCCAGGAGACAGTCAAATAATATTTACATTCTGTAAGGAGAAGCGCGCCCCACCCTGTCAAAACCCGTGGGAAACTTTCAAATTTGTTGAAAACCTTTTAGAATCGACGTTTTAACCACTTTTTTGAGAGTGAAAAATTTATGAGGTTTGTTTAAGTTTCATGGTTTTGTCACCAAAATAACTGGCAAATGCACGCCAGAGAACACATTATTATTACATAATTGAAAATCTCTAGATTTTCAGAATTAAGGCATCAATTTTTTGCATTGTAATTAATTGATAAATAGTCTGATGAACTACGGATGCTTCCGAAACAATATTCGTCACAATCCTCTTGATTACTTAATTCTAAACCCAATATCATTGATTCCCTTAAATTAATATCAAAGCTAGCAATGAATCTTTACGGATATATTAGATGAAATACACTATGTGGTTCCATTTTTTAAATTCCATTTAAAAATCCTCTCCAATGTGATACCATTATTTGTGTATTGTAAAACAAATATGACTAAAGGGGATATCACTTTGTGTTCAAGTGTAAAGAGTAGTATAGATGTTGCTGAAATAGTTACAAGTGAAATGCACAATGCATTAGATGCACTGCAAAAAGCTTCACAAAAAAAAATAGAAGAAGCAGAAGAAACTACTTTGGAAGTGAATGAGCAAGCAATTACAGCTAACCATCAAGTGATAAAGTTATCCGAAGATTTTGTTCAAACATTCGAGAAAGGTATTGAACGCATCATGTCGTTAGCGGAGAAGTTTGAGGAGCAGGACAAGCAAATGTATAAGGGTGGTGTACGATGAACTATTCAAAACTCGAAACGCAGGAACTAGAAAGACTGGAAGATTTAAAACGATCAGAGCTAAATAATATTTGGGAACAGCAGGAAGTGAATGAATTGGAGATTAGGAAGCATGAGCAGGAACTTGAGATGGTGACTGCATTTCGCTTTCAAAGTATCAGTCATTTAGAAGAAGTTCATGCTATCTGGTCAAACGACCATGAATTTGAGAATATCTTATCCAATACTGTTCAAGACCATGATTACAACACGCAAACAATGATTTACAGCCATGAGCAAAACCTAGAGCAATTGCATAAAGAAAAACGCTTGCTAGATGACAAAGAGAATGATTTTCAGCACGAATTAAGAAAAATCGTTATGGAGGTTATGTAGATTATGAGTTTAAATATGTTTCTTGATGAAACGAAAAAGCAGGCTGAGAGTGCAGAAGCTGTCTGCACGGAGATAATCGAAGCGATGGGGCAAGTGATACGATCAGTAGAAGCCTTTACCCACAACGACAATTTGCAGGGTGTTACATATAGTAGCGCTAAAACCTACATGGAAAGTACATATAAAGTACTTGCGGAAGCGATGATTTCTTTATGCTTTGAACTGATGGTACAGAACAAACTGATTCCAACTTCCTATGAAGCAGATGTATCCACGAGTGATATAATTGAAGTACAGGTGGAAGAACAAATCAGAGTGATTGATAACCTGTTCTATACGTTTGGCGATGATATGAAGCATATTGATGGAGCAGATGCCTTGTTTGATACCCTAGAAATGACCAAAAGGCAATTACAAGAGAAACTAGAGCTTCTATACCAATTTAATTACTCATCGAAAGATAATTTTGATTATGCCAATGAACTGATAGCAAATATTATGAGGGGACTTGAAGAGGTACAATCAAACAAAGGTTACGACCCGTCAACACGCACATTCAGTACGGCATCGCTAGACATGAGTTGGAGTGAGGGCATGGAGAAATCTGTTCCATATTTCATTGACGTGCCAGCAGGGATGAATGAAGAAGAATACAATGCTTATAGAAACCTCGTAATATCACAAATTAAACAGCTTGAAGCGGATGGGTGGGATTCAGCTGCTATTAATGCATATCTAACGAAGTTGAACACAGATTTGACAAAGGAGAATGCGGAAGCTGAGCTGACTAAATACGGAGAGCAAATGAAGCTGGTCGGTTCTGATATCTATTTGTTACTGTTTAAAAATAGCGATAAAACAGAGAAGCAGAAAATTGACTTAGTTCTTGGGCATATGGGTGCAGTTACAGATGAAAATGGTATGTTACAGCTAGGATTCATGAAAGATAAGGATGGCAATTTGATACCGAAACCTGGTGCATTCAAATTTGACCCAAGAATGGCACCAAATGATAAATTCCTTCATGAGTTTGCGAAATGTGTACAGAGTGCTTATAAATATGACCCTCTCCCCCTAGAAGTTCATCAATTTAGGATGTATATTGATAAGCACAATATTGAATATATTCGTAATGAATATGGACAGAATGGTAAATTGACTGATGAACAGGCGCTCGAAGCATATGTAAACGCTGAACTAAATGGTGAAAAAATGTATCGTGAAGATGCTCGTTTACATAATAAATTTCCAGTACCTGAAGTGTTTGGGTCACACGAAGAAGCCAATATCACTATTACAGAATGGTATGAGGGGTTTTGGCAAGGTGATGAGAACCGGAAAAGAGTCAGCCAAGATTTTCACTCAGAATTTATACTTGATAAAAACGGATCTTTTGTGAGCCAATGGAATGTGCTTGAAGTTAACAATGGAATAGTAAACAGTAATCCAGATTACTATAATCACACCGAGAATTTTGAAAACCAAATGACAAACGGAAGTTCCTTTAATTACGCAGATGAGAATGATACAAAGGATAAGGAAGAAAGTGTTCATACTCATTTAGATGTGGATCCACCAAAGACAGTGGACCCAAAAATAAGAGATGATGTCAATTGGTCGACCCTGACTGCTAGTGAATATGATTATGACTGTGATAACGGAAAGGATAATTATTCAATTTGGGAAGATTCTGGAACTAGCGAAAAATAAAACTGGAGGTTCCAAATGAAAAAAATTTTAACTTGTATAGTTATTTTGACTGTTTCACTTGTTGGTTGTATTCAGAAAGAGCTGACTTATAAAGATTTTGAAAAGATAGAGGCTGGAATGAGTACTAGAGAAGTGAAGAATAGACTGGGTGATCCACAAGAGATTGTTACAGATAATTACTTGGCTCATGAAAAAATGAACGAGGAGGCTGAAAATGAAGACCCTGCCGAGGCTCCTGAAATTTACTACGAGTTTTCTGGAGGAACAGCAGATAATATGCACAAACTAGGGGATCAAATAACAAATTCTGATGATCTTATGTATTATCATTATGAATATGGCGATAACGGTTATCAAAACATCTATTTAATAGATGATAAAGTTGTGTGGCGAACATTTTAAGCATTATTTCAGTTTAGGGGACAGTTGCTACCGATAAAGTAATTTGAATTATTTCTAAATAGGCAAATCAGACAGCGTGGGCATTTTAAGTCATGCTGTTTTTTAAAAAGGATGGAGACACATAAATAGGACATAAGTCACCATGAAAACAAACGAGAAAGATAATATGACGAAATCGAAATTGACATTTGTCAGGACGTTAGTGTATGATTGCGTCAGGACAAAAGAGAGGTGGCAAAGTGTCAAATAAAAAAATGGGTAGACCCACTGATAACCTGAAATCCATGAAAATAGAGTTTCGCGCTGATGATGAGATTGTAAAAAAGCTGGATGAATGCGTGGGTGAGTTTGGCTCGAATCGTTCAGAAGTTATCAGAGAAGGTATATCAGAGCTACACAAGAATCTTAAAAAATAAGAGATAACCTGCGTAAAGTTTGTCGACCTTACAGGTTATCTCACCTGAGATTGCTCTCATGAAATATTTTATCATGCTGAGTAATCTCCTTCGAGTTAACAAAATTTGGAATGAGCTTTTTATTTTGAAATATTCCAAGCTAATTACAACTGCTGCTGCTCTACCTCTTCAACTAAACCATAGAGTAGTGTTAGGAGCTCCGCCCGGGTATCAACTTCATTAATCGCATTTCGCACTTTTGCATTACCGCGAATGCCTTTCAAGTACCACGCTGCATGTTTACGCATTTCCCTTACGGCAATATACTCATTTTTAAGCAAAATGAGGCGATCTAAGTGACGTACACAAACATCTATTTTCTCACGAGCAGTTGGCTCAGGAATCAGCACGCCACTTTCTAGATATTTCACTGTCTGATACATCATCCACGGGTTACCAAGCGCTGCACGACCAATCATCACTGCATCGCAGCCAGTTGTTTCAAGCATCCGCTTCGCATCTTGCGGCGTATGCACATCTCCATTTCCAATAACAGGAATGGAGACAGCCTGTTTCACATCACGAATAATACCCCAATCTGCAACACCTTCATACATCTGCACACGTGTTCTACCATGAATGGCAACTGCTTTTGCGCCTGCCCGTTCAATGGCCTGTGCATTTTCTGTCGCAAGAATATGCGCCGAGTCCCAGCCCATTCTGATTTTCACAGTTACAGGTAAATCAACAGAGGCGACAACCGCTGACACGATATCATACACCTTATCAGGGTCAAGGAGTAGTCGTGCCCCCGCTTCTGATTTAGTAATCTTCGGCACTGGGCACCCCATGTTAATATCAATGATATCTGCGTTGGTCTTCTTTTCAACAATTCGTGCAGCACTGACAAGTGATTCTACTTCACCGCCAAAAATCTGTAGGCTAAGTGGCTTTTCACGCTCATCCATATAGAGCATGTCCATCGTCTTTTCATTGCCATAAAGGAGCCCTTTATCACTGACCATTTCTGCACAAACAAGTCCTGCACCAAATTCTTTTACCGTTAATCGAAATGCTGAATTACAAACGCCTGCCATCGGTGCTAGTACCACTTGGTTCGGCACCTCAACATTGCCAATTTTAAACCCAACGCTCATTGTCTATCTCCCTACTACTGATTTGACAGTTTTGATTCATGTACAGCAGCTGTCTTCGTACACGCTGACCTTAGTTTTCTAAATCTTTATCCCATTTATGTACACCTTCACGATCAGGTAATTCTGATGCAAGGTCGCTGACCGTTTGTTGCTGTCTTGGAATCATCAGTTCAGGATCAAGATCAGCCAGTGGTGCTAGTACAAATGAACGTTCATGCATCCGTGGATGTGGGATGGTTAAGCTCTCTTCTTGGATAATTAGTTCATCATACAATAAAATATCAATGTCCATTGTGCGTGGACCCCAACGAATTGACCGCTTCCGTCCTAACAAATGTTCAATGTCCTGACAGTGGCTGAGCAGTTGCTGAGGTGTCAATGCTGTCTGCACCTGTATCACAACATTCAAAAAGGTTGCTTGATCAGTAAAGCCAACTGGCTCTGTCTCATAAACCGGAGACCTTCTCACCACTTTAACCTCAGGGTGCGTATTCATTTTAAATAACGCATCAAGTAGGAGACTTTCACGCTCGCCTATATTTGTTCCCAGCGAGAGGTAAACGTTATGACGTAACTGTTTTCGCTCAATTTGTATCGTTGCCGCACCAAGTAGTCCTGGTATCGGCGGATTTTCTTTTACAACTTTGACAGCACAAACATCAACTTGTTCAAATGATGCTAACACTTCACTGGCGATGCTTTCAGCCAGTGTCTCGATTAGCTTACAAGGCGTTCCTTCAACTAACGCCTTACAAAGTTGAAACACATCCACGTAACTGACTGTTGTTGTTAAATCATCCGTACGCCCTGCAGCTGCTAAATTAAGAAATAATTCGATATCTACGCGGAACTTCTGACCGAGTTTCGTCTCCTCCAGTAGTACACCGTGATAGCCATAAAACAACATATCATTTAAAATGATTTTATCCAATTTCCGCCACCTCTTTCCCTAACATTGCATCCATCATTTTTGTCATCCGTGCTATTTCTTTCACGTCGTGAACCCGAACAAGCTTACATCCTTGGCTAACACCATAACAGACAGTGGCACCTGTTCCTTCTATGCGCTCTGAAGCCGGCAGTCCGAGTACTGCTCCAATAGTTGATTTTCTCGATGTGCCGAGTAGGACAGGGTACCCAAGCGCAACAATCTCATGTAAATGGCGCATCAGCACCAAGTTGTCGGCTACCGTTTTCGCAAAACCAAACCCAGGATCTAGGATAATTTGTTCCTTACGCACGCCCGCGTCTACTAAAAGTGCTACACTCTCCTCAAGATCAGCAATTACATCTTGAATCAAATCCGTATACACAGGCTGATCACGGTTATGCATTAAAACAATCGGCATACCTGATTCTGCAGCGACGATCGCCATCGCCGGATCGGCTTTTGCCCCCCAAACATCATTAATCATTGAAACACCTGCCTTAAGCGCTTCTTTCGCTACTTCTGACTTATAGGTATCAATTGATATCGGAACATCAAGATGACTTGTTAATCGTTCAATCACTGGTATCACCCGTTCTAATTCCTCATCTAAAGAAACTTTAGATGCTCCGGGACGAGTCGATTCCCCGCCAATATCAATTAGATCAGCACCCTCACGAATCATTTTTTCCGCATGAAAAAGAGCCTGATCGAGTGTAGTATACCGGCCGCCATCTGAAAAAGAATCGGGGGTTACATTTAAAATCCCCATGATGATTGTACGTCTCGAAAAATCGAGCTGATAAGAACCAACCTGCACATCCATCACTCCTTTCACTGAGGCTTGCTCTTATAAATGTTCCCTTATTCTAACAAATCTTAATAGAAAAGCAAACCAATTAAGGGGGTCACCTTAACAAGCCATCACTATGAACACCAAATAACCCGGTTATGCACCTAAAATTATTGGTATCCCACTAACGGTATCGGTATCGGTATCGCTCTCGCTGCTCACTGCTCTTCCTGCCAAACAGCTGCTAACACAATTTCATAACTGGTTTCGTGATCTATAACCTTCCAATTAGAAGCAATTGTAGCACGAACAATTGCTAGTTGTTCAGATGTTAGTGGTACGTTCACGAGCCGGCTATCACCGACATTATAATCAAGATCAGCTTTAATACCAATCTTATTAACTAACCAAATCTTTAACCCATTAATCGTATTAAATTTAATTTGATATCCTGAGGTCACAGCCAACATCAGGTCGTCGCCATATTCCTTTGCATAGCTGAAAAAATCATCGTATTGATACGCTTCATCCTCTGCACGCGCTAAACCTGCTACATCTTCATTCGCTATAATTGAAGCTAGTGCCTCATCAGCATAGCCACAATGACGCGCACGCTCGATTAAAATTGCTGACTTCTGTGAAATACGTACAACCATTTACATTCACCTCATGCTTATATTTACCTCAAACATCATCACTGAACCATCATGCTAGACAAATTGCATACCCTGTCTCAATCAGTTGTTTTTGTCCACATTAGATCTTCTTAACAAATTGCGATTTCAAATACATACTACCAAAGCCATCAATTTTGCAAGCGATATCATGATCATCAGCACCATCAACTAGTCGAATGCTTTTCACTTTCGTTCCCATTTTGATGGCAGATGAACTCCCTTTCACTTTCAGGTCTTTAATCACTGTGACGGAATCACCCTCAGCAAGCACATTCCCATTCGCGTCTTTGATAACCTTTTCTGCTTCAACTTCTGTAGCACTTGTTTGTGGCCATTCGTGAGCACATTCTGGACAAACAAAAACATCACCATCCTCATACGTGTATGCCGATTGGCATTTCGGACAACTTGGTAAAGTAGACAATATCAATCTCTCCATTCTATTTCAGACTCCTAAGGATTCCTCACCCTATGAAAGTCAATTGATTTCTTGGCCTCAGGCGAAAGAACAGTTCCGCCTCCTCATAACAAAAAACATGCTATGCCTACTATAGCATAACATGTTTTCTGTGTATAAAACGAACTACGCTTTATTCTCAGTACCAAAGTCTTTCACTTTGCCCATCACTGTTTGCTTAATTGCATTACGCAAAGGTGTTAAATAAGTTCTTGGATCATAGGCTACTGCATCCTTCGCTAAGAACTCACGTACTGCTTTTGTGCCTTCGATTTGATTTTCAGTGTTCACATTGATTTTTGCAGTACCAAGTGAAATTGATTTCTTAATTTGGTCAAGTGGAATTCCGCTTCCCCCATGAAGAACAAGTGGTAATCCAATTTCATTACCAATCTGCTCCATTTCAGCAAAACCAAGTTTTGGCTCGCCTTTGTATGGTCCGTGTACTGATCCTAGTGCTGGTGCTAAGCAATCAATGCCTGTCTTTTCAACTAGTTCCTTACACTCTTGTGGGTTAGCATATATAATATCACCAGACACGTCATCTTCTTGTCCACCGACAGTACCAAGTTCAGCCTCAACAGACACATTGCGCGCATGTGCATAGTCAACAACCTTCTTCGTAATTTCAATGTTTTCAGCAAATGAATGATGTGAAGCATCAATCATTACTGAAGTAAATCCAGCATCAATAGCTTCCTTACATTTTTCAAAACTAGAACCATGATCAAGATGAATTGCAACTGGAACCGTAATTTTGTACTCTTCCATTAACGCTTTCGTCATCTCAACAGCTAGTTTGAAACCACCCATATAACGAGCAGCACCTTCTGAAACACCAAGAATTACAGGTGATTTAGTCTCTTCAGCAGCTTGCAGGATTCCCTGTGTCCACTCAAGATTATTTATGTTGTATTGCCCTACAGCATACTTTCCTTCTCTTGCTTTGATTAACATGTCTTTCATTGATACTAATGGCATGAAAAAATCCTCCTCTTTTTTACTAACCTCTATAGGATAACAAATTTTTACCGTTTCAACCAAGCAGATTTTAAATTTTTTTTACAATTGATGCTTTTTTCTTATAAAAATCGTGTTAAAGCCACTTTTTCCGTCTCAAAATGAGATAAATACCGCAAGTGACAAAACCCATTATCGCCAAAACAACAAAATAACCATATTGCCACTTGAGTTCTGGCATGTGGGTGAAATTCATTCCATAAATTCCCGTGATAACCGTTAGCGGACCAAAAAAGATGGTGAGAATCGTCAATTTGTTTACGGATTCGTTGGTTTTCATCGAGAGCCTACTATCGTAGGAATCGAGGAGCCGATTGCTGAAATCATACAGATTCTCGGTAAATCCATATAGTCTCCTGAAGCGATTATTTGTGTCTTTGAATAACGAAATACCGACCTCTGTCAAAATCCCATTCTCATTGACAAGAATCTCCTCACTGACATAGGTAGTCAGTCTTAACTGCTTTCGTATCGTATAGACAACTTTTCTTAGCTGATTCATCTTGCCAAACTGTTCCTGACTCACATAGCGAATAACATCTTCCTGCACCATTTCCAGCTGATCTTCTAGTGCTTCTAAACAATCAGTCGAAAAAAGAATCAGTTTGTGGAGCACTTCATAGAGCACCCGGTTGATATCCGCATCTTTCAAAAGTGCCTGTTCCAAAAATTCTTCAAGCTCGGTAGCATTTGCATTCACTTGGTCAGGCAGCACAATGACCAGATACTGCTTTGATACAAATAAATCAATTTCCCATGAGACCAGCTGACCTTTTGGAAGCATCTCGTTGACGACAAGACCAATAAATTCATATTCTGCACGATAGCGATGGCGTATATCGCAAATAGTATCGGTACACTCTTTGACAAATACCTCGTCAAAATCGCACCTAGATTGTAGTTTCCCAAGTTCATGTGGTCGGCAGATAATACAGAACTCGTTTAATGTACTTGTCATCGTTAATTGATCCTCAGAGACAAAACGCTTACCAATAAAATCAAAAATTTTCATAGTGCTTCCCCTACCTCGACTGTTGATTGTTATTTTACGTTAAATAGCAGTTGCCAATACATACGCTTATTTCATTCTTGCCGTGTAGGCAAGCCAAATCCCACCTCTTCACTACTTGTCCTAAACGATTCAATAGGCGCTAATTTTTTCTATCTATCAACTCGGTACTGTATATGCAATTATTTTTGTGTGCTTACGGTAATTGATATGCTTTCCTATAACGTTAAACAAATTTGATCCTGCAATTTCCCAAGGGTTCGCTTGTTCAATATTTGTTGATTTTTATACTATTATTTCTATTCCCTGGACTCCATCATCCGTATTTTACCATAGTCAAAAATATGTTAAATGAAAATTTTACTATGATATATCGTATTTATGCAAATAAAGCCTAATTTTTATGCAAATAAAGATAGCACCTTAATGCCCAATTTTCCTTTTCTACGGCAAAAAAATGAATGCATCTAACAACCATGCATCCATTTATCAAAACCGTTCCTTTTCGTCCAATTCAAATCCGACATTGCTAACCTACGCGCTTACTAAAGCTACTACTGTTTTGGTTTACATGGATCTTTGTGCTCTTTGCGTGGCTTATGGTGATCCCTGCATGGATCTTTGTGCTCTTTGCATGGCTTATGATGATCCTTGCACGGATCTTCTTTATGCTCTTCACATGGCTCCCAGTGATCCTTGCATGGCTTGCAGCACGGATCATCGCAGGCAGGCCAGTGGCGATCTTTGCAAGGGTCCCAGCAATAATGCTTAAATGGATTCTGATGCGCGCAACAAGGCTTTTTACGCTTATTGTGTGCTTTATAACCCTTTAATTCTTTGCCTGCAAAGCGTTCTTTCGGCACCATCTTCTCCCTCTTGCTTTTCCGCTCAGCAGAAAGCATTTTAGCAGCATCCTCACCAAGCCCATTCCAATCATTATTATTGAAACACTTCTCGATTTCATTCTCCCAATTGAGGTCTTCTAACTTCATATTTTTCACCTCCACTACTAATTCATGTTGGATGTACATCACACGCAAGCCGATGAACAAATCAAATAGTCTTTCCCTGTGAAAGCCACTTGCGCCATAAAAAACCGATGATCTTCACATCCCATAGGATAGGATATGCTTGCCCAAATTAGCTGGCAACGACTAAATGCGGAAGTTTTATGATAAAACAGCAGTGATACATACTGTAGGAGCTAGAGGAGGGTAGCAAACAAAACCAAAACGGGCGTTTCGTTCTAACCCAAACGAAAAAAAGAGACCATTTCCAGTCAATCACACTGCTGTCATGTAATCTGATGTAAATCAGTTACAACCATGACAGCAGGGCTAATTGCATAGAACTAGGTCTCGCTTATCCTTATTTTCATTTCACGCTGCTTTCAGGCCAGAGATACTACAAAGGCATCCACCAAGAGCAGAAGCAACAAATCGTACAATTTACCTCCCTAACGCAGCTTGTACAAAAGCTTGGAATAGCGGGTGAGGGCGTTCTGGTCTTGAGATAAATTCAGGATGGAACTGGCAACCAATAAACCAAGGATGGTCTGGTAGTTCAATAATTTCAACTAAGCGATTATCAGGACTTACGCCAGAAAAAATAAATCCTGCCGCTTCCATTTGCGCGCGATAAGCATTGTTAAATTCATAGCGGTGACGATGGCGTTCCTGAATTGTATTGGTCCCATATGCCTCTGCAGCTTTTGATCCTTCTTTCAGCTGACATGGGTAGAGTCCTAGACGCAGCGTTCCACCTAAATCAGTCACATCCTGTTGATCTGGTAATAGTGAAATAATCGGGTGCTCTGTATCAGGTGCTAGCTCTTCTGAATGCGCACCGCGAAGTCCCATCTGATGACGAGCATATTCAATTGAAGCGATTTGCATGCCGAGACAAATACCAAAGTACGGTTTCCTCTCGATGCGGGCATACTCAGCCGCAAATATTTTACCGTCAATCCCGCGGTCGCCAAATCCACCTGGCACAAGTACACCGTCGACATCCTCTAAATACGAAGCAACATTTTCTCTTGTTACATGCTCAGCATGTATCCACTTAATTTCAATTTCTGCATCCAGTGCATACCCTGCATGGCGTAGTGCCTCATTCACAGAAATATACGCATCTTGTAGCTCAACATACTTTCCAACAAGACCAATCTTCACCTTTTTATTCAGACAGGTGACACGCTCAATCAGCTTCTTCCACTCATCCATGTTGGCTGCTGGTGCATCTAGTTGCAGGTGATCACAGACATACTGATCGAGCCCCTGTGCCTCAAGTGCTAACGGAACAGCGTAAAGTGTGTCATTATCACAAGCTTCAACGACGGCATTTCTGTCAATATCACAAAATAGCGCTAATTTATCTTTCATTTCCGCTGTAATCGGTGTTTCTGTTCGGACAACAATTACATCTGGTTGAATCCCAAGTGACCGTAGTTCCTTTACACTGTGCTGTGTCGGCTTCGTTTTCATTTCTCCCGCTGCCTTAATGTACGGAATCAATGTACAGTGAATATACATCACATTGCTCCGTCCAATATCGCGCTTCACTTGGCGAATTGCCTCAAGGAAAGGCAATGACTCGATATCGCCTACAGTTCCGCCAATTTCAGTAATAACGACATCGACATCTTGATGCTTTTCAGCACTAAAAAGACGTTCTTTAATTTCGTTTGTGATATGGGGAATGACTTGCACGGTACCACCATTGTAATCTCCCCGGCGCTCCTTTTGTAATACAGATGAGTAAATCTTCCCCGTTGTCACGCTTGAATAGACAGATAAATTCACATCGACAAAGCGCTCATAATGACCCAAATCAAGATCAGTTTCTGCACCATCATCTGTTACAAATACTTCACCATGTTGATAAGGACTCATTGTTCCAGGATCAACATTGATATAAGGATCAAATTTCTGCAAGGTCACTTTCAGCCCACGGTTTTTTAATAATCGACCTAGTGATGATGCTGTAATCCCTTTCCCTAGTGATGAAACAACTCCGCCAGTTACAAAAATATGCTTCGCCATAAATTTCTCCTTTTTTAGATCGTTTTTTTTTTGAGAATCACAGAAATAAACCCACTCTCAGAAAACGTTTTGGTAGCAAAAAATAAAAAAAGCCCCGTTACAAGTCATGTACAGGAGCGAATAAATACGGTCTTCCCCTTCTTTTAAAAAGGGTGCCCGATAAGTATTGTACCGACTGGCATTTCTTTAGTCAATAGCAGTTCTTCACATTTGCACCAATTTATATTTACCTATCTGTAAATAGAAAATACCAATTGTGAACTAGTGGCGCTAGCGCTATTGTTCCAGCTTAGCAAATTGACCAAACGCACGGTGAATCACCCAATGAAAAACGGATAACCCCAGAAATAATGGCGTTATCCGTCTGAAAATGTTCGTGCTGAAGTGTTGCTGGTTTAACGTTTACTCTGGCTTTACTGTCTCCGTAGTAGATTGC
This sequence comes from Caryophanales bacterium, assembly GCA_031554215.1. Classification (GTDB taxonomy): domain Bacteria; phylum Bacillota; class Bacilli; order JARBTR01; family JARBTR01; genus JAVBKE01. The sequence goes on along the minus strand of JAVBKF010000028.1, from coordinate 15,510 downwards.
TGTATGCTGGCAGGCTTTTTGTCTGTCTGGGTAAAGAAAATACCCTTTAGGAACCAAAACCCAACACAGGCAAGACAGTGAATAATCACCGTATCAAGCAAGGTCACTAACGCAAAAGTCGTATCAAACGAAGAGAAGATTTCGCTAAAGCTTAGATCAATCAACACGACATGTCCAAAGAAAATAGTCACGGCTGCCATCAGTACACAGCTGAGTAAGTATTGCCAATAACGGCGATACACCAATAGGAGGAGGATTGAAATAATCGCTCCTGCCGCTGGGAATAAGTACTGATCAACGAACTGCGATGCGTACTGCAATTTCTCTTCGTAATAATAAATTACCAAGAGTAATGGTGAAAATAAGATTGGTAGTATTAACTGGATTACTTGATTCTTTTTCATAAACCGCTCAACTCCATACTTGTATCTTTTCTATATATTAAAAATGATACACCAGATTTGTACTTTTGTGTTTTTTTTTTGAAAAAGGAGAAAGAAGATTTAATGATCGCTATAAAAGCAATCATCCATTTTACAAATAGTAGTATAGAAAGTCGTTCTGTAGCAAAAAGACATAGGTAGCTTCTCGAAGTGAGAATACCTATGTCCTATAGCCGTCAATATTGACTACATTTCTTCCGCTTCTTCATCATCAGCTAATTCATCTTTTTCCATTTCATCTAGAGAGATTTCAAAAGGAGCCTCTTCCGCTTCAACCTCATCAAGGTCTTCATCGACAACGCTTTCAATGTCCTCATCAAGATCTTCCTCGAAGTCTTCATCGAATTCTTCTTCATCAATGATTTCCTCGATGAATTCATCGAATTCTTCTTCAACAAGGTCTTCAATGATTTCCTCATCCAGCGTCGCCTTCTTGCTTTTCTTTTTCTTCACTTTAGGGACAACTGTAACTTCTTCATCAATTTGGTCGACGGGATACCATGCTTTAAGTCCCCATTTACCATCAATGCTCATGAATCGTCCGTCGACATTGACATCCGTATAGTACTGTGAAATACGCTCGTCAAGCTGTTCAGTTGTTAATCCTTGAATCTTCGTAACTGTTGCAAGCATGTCTTTAAAGGACATTGCCTTGTGCTGCTCTCCTAGTATTTCATAAGCAATTTCTATAAAAGACATCTCAGAAAAGTGCAATGCTTTCTTTTTACTCAAACTCATTTAGTGACTCCCTTTCTTATGTACGACAATGTCATTATATTCATAGTTGAACGTCTATTGTCAACATCGTTCTTCTATTTTCTATAAGTATAGTAAGAATGTCAATTAGTGCGGCGTTATTTTTTTCATTTAACATCAGCAAATCACAGATTTTCTAATGGATACTGCAACATTCATCCGCACTAATTCAAGTTTTCTCCTACTTATTTATGCCGGAAAAACCGCCATTGCCAGAACCTCTGCAACATCAAAAGTCGCAACTGTTTCCTCTTCCTGAACAGCTGAGACACCATCAGTTAGCATCGTTAAGCAATAGGGACATCCTGAGCTAATCACTGTTGGTGCTACGGCTAGCGCTTGCTCAGCACGCAAAACATTCACGCGTACCTGAGATGATTCTTCTACCCACATCAGTCCACCACCCGCACCACAACACATGGCATTTTCACGGTTCCGCTCCATCTCTACAAGTTCCACACCATCAATGGCCTTAAGAATTTGCCGGGGGGCATCATAGACATTGTTGTAGCGGCCAAGGTAACAGGAATCATGGTATGTGATTCTCTCATCCAGCGTGATCGTTGGAATGAGCCGCTTCTCTTGTAATAGCATAGCCAAGATTTCACTATGATGATACACATCGGCGTGAAATCCGAAATCTGGATATTCATTTTTAAAGACATGAAAAGCATGAGGATCAATTGTAATCATTTTTTTGACATGGTATTTGTTGAACAAAGCTATATTCTGTTCTGCTAGCTCTTGAAAAAGAAATTCGTTGCCAAAACGGCGTGGTGTGTCACCTGAACTTTTCTCTTCATTGCCAAGGATTGCAAACGAGACATTTGCTTCTACGAGTAGCCGCACAACTGCCTTGGTGATTTTCTGACTGCGCTGATCAAATGATCCCATTGCCCCGACCCACAGCAGATAGTCGAAATCAGGGTTCTCATTGACAGTACGGATTGGCACCTCATAGCCCTGCTGCCAGTCCGTACGGCTTTTGCGATGAATGCCCCACGGATTATCCTGCCGCTCTATATTCTGCATCACACGCTGCGCATGTGGGTCAACTGCGCCTTCCATTAGCGTTAGGTAACGACGCATATCCAAAATTTTATCAACATGCTCATTCCCAACGGGACATTGGTCCTCACAGTTGCGACAGGTTGTACAAGCCCAAAGCTCCTCAGGCGTAATCACATCGCCAATAAGGGATTCACCTGAGCCACTAGTTCCAGCGATAATAGGCTGATTGCCCATCGCCCCAGAAAACAACTGTGCCGGCACCCACGCCCTTTTTGAAGTCATCGCTGCGCCTTTTTGTGTAAGGTGATCACGCATCTTTGTAATCAGGGCCATCGGAGAGAGCGTCTTCCCTGTCAGATTCGCTGGGCACACGTTGGTACACCGACCGCATTCAACACAGGCATACAAATCAATGAGTTGTAGTTGCGATAGTTCCTCAATCTGACTAACACCAAACGACTCTGCTGTCTCATCTGCTAAATCAAGTGGCTGTAGCTTTGGGGTCCCGGTTCTCCTCAGAAAAAGATTGATTGGTGCAACGATAATATGAGCGTGTTTAGATTGGGGGATATAAACAAGGAAGCTGAGCAAACTAAGTAAATGAAGCCACCAAAATAGATAGAAAAATACCAGCGCAACACCTGGGTTCAGCCACCCCACGAGTAGACTAATCAGCGATGCAATTGGTGCTGACCAGCTAGCTGGTTCACCATGATAAATCATTAGCATACTGTTACTTAGGAATGATGTCACCATTAACATCGCAATGAAAATTAGCACGATTCCTGCTTTAAAATTTCGTTTAAGTCGTGGTAATTTTTCAATAAATCTACGGTGGAAAGCACCATATACAGCTAGCAAAATCATTAACGCGACAACTTCTCCAGAGAACGTGAATACCGGATAGACACGACCCAGTGGCACATGCCCATGAATGTCAATCCCTTTCCAAATCAGATCAATCGCGCTGAATTGTACAAGAATAAATCCATAGAAGAGTGCCAAATGAATGATCCCACTTTTGCGATCACGCAGTAACTTTTTTTGACCAAATACACTAATAAACGTACTCACGATTCGCTCTTTCGGACTACTATCTAACCGTGCTGCCTTTCCTAAGCGAATAAAATCGATCCGTGATTTAACTACATAAACAAACAAGTAAATTGCATATACTGTGACAAGTATGGCTGCAACAAGATTGACAAGCGAGCGTGTTTCCACAGGTAGCTGCCCCCCTAGTTTTTTCTATTAATATATGCGAATGCATGGTAAATAGAAGGACGACGCTGGACACTCCGTCTTGGAAGGATGGTCAAATGCGCTCGCTCTAAGGTGGCTATCTGCACTAAGTATCAATAGCAATCATCATCAGCGTAAACCTGATACACAACTTAAATAGAGGGATGAAGATACCACATGATAATTCTGCTCATCATATTTTCTGTCTTCATTATTTGGTTTCAATATGATTTGAAAATCGCCAAGCGTAAATTAAAGTTTAGAACCTATCCACTTCGCTACGGGCAGCCGCAGTTTTTCAATGATGGCACTGATCTGTTTCCAGCACTTTTTGAAGATATCAGGATGGCACAGTCACAAATTGATATTGTTTTTTACATTATCAAAAAAGGGCAGCTAAGTGAGGAAATGCTTCAATTACTCATTAATAAAGCGGGGGCAGGCGTGCAGGTACGCCTCTTATTAGACTGGTTCGGCTGTTTGCGTACCAATCGTAAACTGGTGAAGGAATTACGGCGAGCTGGTGGCGAAATTCGGTACAGCCACGTCCCGAGTTTTCCGCATATCTTCCTGTCACTACTCGTTCGTAACCATCAGAAAATTGCGGTCATTGATGAAAACCACTGCTATGTCGGTGGATTTAACGTTGGTGATGAGTACATTCATAAAAGTCCAAAACTATCCCCTTGGAAGGATTATCACTTGAAAATTTCCGGCGATATTGGCTACGATTTTGCCCGGGAATTTGAAGATATGTGGTATGGAAAAATCACCATTCCTGATACAAAACAACTGCAAAACGAAGCAACACTATTTTCACAAGCAGGATCGTCTGGTGATATCCAGCTAATTCCTTATGAAGCAGGCGCAATGGAGAGGCAATTTCTAGCCTATATCGGTAGTGCGAAAACAACGATACTGATTGGTACACCTTATTTCATTCCCAGTAAACATATCATGCAGGCACTCGAAGATGCTTTACGAAGGGGTGTTGCCCTAGAGGTTATCCTACCAGTTAAGGAGGATCATTTCTTCGTCAAAGAAGCAGCGTTTCCTTACATGAAGAAACTACTACCACTTGGTGCTGTTTTTCACCATTTTGAAAATGGCTTCTACCATGCGAAATTTATTGCGATTGACGAACAATTTATCGAAGTGGGGACGGCAAATTTTAATATGCGTAGTTTTTTTCTGAATGATGAGGCGAACTGCCGCTTTACAAACCCAGCAACCATTGCTGATTTCAAAAAAATGATCGCGATTGATATTGCACACTCAAGTCCCATCACACTGAGTACAATTGCCCATATGTCAATTTGGAAGAAAATAAAAACACCAGTTGCAAAATGGCTTGCTCCTTACTTATGAGCCAATCTTGATTAAGGGAAAGTGCTGACTGAGGGTTTATACTTCGATTGCTTTCAGGCTGATCTCATAATACCCAACTGTATCGTACTGAACAGATAGTGCATAAGCAAACTCTAATAAATGTTTACGCTCCGACGCATCCTCTAGGTAACGAAGTGAATCTGTCTTAGCTCCGACATGCAAATTAGCCAGCTTACTTCTCATCGTTGTGCTGGTTTCTTCTCCTTTTTTGAAAATTTGCCGCATATTGATGGCTCCGCTACGAATGACGACCAATTGATCACCGCTATACTTGATCACATTCCTAATCTCACCCTCTACAGTTTCTTCTGCATAGCGTATGTAGAGGTCTTCGCCCTTGAAAACGATTGACCCAAACGTCATGAGCTCAAATACTTTCTGGCGATCAACCCTTGATTCAAAGATAATTCTTACTTTCTTTTCTTCATTCATTCCCACAACTAGCGCTCCTTGTAATTCCATTTTAATGTAACCTTACGATATCATTTTGCTTGGAAAATGTACATGACTGCTTGCCTAGTTCTAACGAAACATGCCTTGCATCATGTTTGGTCACATACCTCTATCAATTATTTCTCCTCTTCCATCCAGTATCCGTGTGTAAATGGTGTCTCAAAAAACCCCTCTCGCCTTTAGAGTATGAAATCCAAATCCGGCTACCATCCGTATTAGATAAAGAAGCTTAGCAAATACCACGACAGTTTTACACTCAGAATATCGTCTATTTCCAACTCAAAGAATAAAAACAAATACAAATAAAACAAATAACGTTTAAAATCTTACAAATATTTCAATACTAAAAAGACAATTCAAAAAGGTTGGAGTGTTCCATTTGTTACAAGAAAAGAAGTGGTTAAAGTGGACAATTCTATTTAGTTCGCTACTCGCACTGAGTATACTAATTGTTGTTTTCTCCATTTGGACCTATGCCAAAATTGCTGGTGCGCCAAACCTAACGGTTGGGCAAACAACGATTTACTACGCCGATGATGACACAGTCATTGGTGAAGCATCAAATGGACATAAGCGTTATTGGGCAACCCTTGATGAAGTCTCCCCTACTTTTACAGATGCCATTGTAGCGGTCGAAGACCAATCCTTTTATCAGCATCGCGGCCTTGATTTCAAACGACTTGGTGGTGCGATTCTAGCAGATATCAAAGCACGAAAGAAAGTTCAGGGCGCAAGTACGATTTCACAGCAGTATGCTAAGAACCTTTACCTCAGCCAAGAAAAAACATGGAGCAGGAAACTCACCGAGGCACTCTATGCATTACGAATCGAGGCTAATTATTCAAAGAAGGAGATTCTAGAAGGCTATATCAATACGATTTATTTTGGGCATGGCATGTATGGTGTTGAAGCCGCGAGCCAGTTCTTTTTTCATAAGCCAGCAAAGTCGCTTGATTTAGCTGAAGCTACTTTGCTTGCAGGGATTCCAAAGGGTCCTAGCATTTACTCGCCGTTATTTTCTGAGAAGAATGCCAAGGAGCGCCAGGCGGTTATCCTTGGCGAACTCGTTGAAACAGGTAAAATTACACAACAAGAGAAAGCTCAAGCCCTAGTAGAACCGCTTCACTTCTATGGATCTGATGAATCATTGTACGAAGCCGTTGCTCCTTACTTCCAAGATGAAGCCAAGAAAGAAGTGGTGCGGATTCTATCTGACCGGCCCGAACTCCTTACGCAAGGCGGATTACGTATCCATACAACGCTCAACGTCAATGCCCAAAAAAATGCTGAACAGGTTGTTCAAGAGACGATCCCAGCGCAGTCAGATATTCAGTTAGCTGTGATTACAATGAATCCTAAAAACGGCGATGTGAAAGCGATGATCGGTGGACGTGATTATGTGCAATCACCATTCAACCGCGCCACCCAAAGTCTTCGTCAACCCGGGTCAACGATCAAGCCAATTCTATACTACACAGCACTTGAAAACGGGTTTACACCATCGACAACGATTCGCAGTGAAGCAACGTCATTCAGTTATGATGACGGTAGAAATACCTACACACCGCATAACTTTAACAACCAATATGCGAATAAAGAAATTACTATGGCTCAGGCACTCGCAGTGTCGGATAACATCTATGCTGTGAAAACCAACCTATTTCTTGGCGAGGATAAATTGGCATCAATGGGCGCAAGGTTTGGCATTAAATCAAAGTTCGACCGGCTGCCTTCTGCGGCACTCGGCACATCTGTTCTCCGGCCAATTGAGATTACCAATGCATTCAATTACTTTGCCAATGAAGGACAGAAAGTGAAGCCAACCTATATTACTTCAATCACGGACTACAAAGGGAAAGTCCTTTACACGCGCAAAGAGAACAACAAGCAAGAACTAGATGCGGGTAAATCCTTTGTCGTCGCGCAAATGATGAAAGGAATTTTCGATCCCAGACTGAACGGCTATACCACTGTGACCGGTACTTCTGTGATGAATAAAATTACACATGAGTACGCTGCTAAATCTGGTTCAACCAATACAGATAATTGGATGATTGGCTTCACACCCGATTTAACGACTGGTGTCTGGATTGGTTATGATACAAACAAGAAACTCGAGCTATGGACGGAGCAGAAATTTGCAAAGAATATCTGGGTCGGCATCATGGAAAACGATTTAGCAGCAGTGCCTGTCTCAGAAATGACCATTCCAAAGGATGTTGTTGCTGTTACTATTGATCCTGAAACTGGGCTTCTCGCTGGTAAAGACTGCCCTGTAAGCCGGCTAACCTATTTTTCAAAAGGAACGGAACCAACTGATCATTGTTACTTGCATGGTTCATTAAAGGAGTCTAAGCAACATAAATCTAAAAAACCAAAGAAAGAAGAAAAGAAGGCACCTTGGTATAAGAAGCTGTTTTAATACGGTTCACACAAGTGCTTATCAAGAGGACGACTATATGATGCCAGAATGTGTTCGGCGAAGTGTCCCAGAGTGACGAAAAGTCTCTATATCAATTGTAATATCAAGGATTTTTTATCTTTGATATTTTTTTGTACTCACTAGTCCCACGCCCCACTTGACTACACGGCATTTATTTATATGACATGACGCTTATTGGATCAGTCTCTATGAAAACGCGTCTTTTTCTGTCTACTTTTAATCAAATTGAAATTTTTTTAAACTTTTGCGATTTTCTGTATTTAGCAGGACTTCACGCGATTCACCCATCAAGTTGTCTAATAAACCATAGTCTCCTTGCACTCACGCTAAAAGCAAAGGGAAGCATAAGTACTGTCTGACCAGTAGCTTTCGCCTCCCTTTTTTTAATCTTCCATTTATCCAAGCAATACCATACTTTCCTAAGTAGCGCATTATTCAAATACCAACGAATGCTGAGTCCCTGAAACCGATGTGAGCACCTTATTTAGTTCTTCGACCATTGCAATACTCATTGCTTCAGCAGAGTCGCCATTATCATAAACATCATGTGCTGCCTCAGCAAGTGCCTCACTCGGTCCACCAGTCGCAGCGTATCCAGAAATATCCGCCACTGCCTTCTCCTCTGTCGTACCTGATGCTAGTTGCGGTGACACCTTGGCATAAGCAGAACTGATAATCTCCTTCGAGACAGTGCTACTTTCCCAAATCCCTATGCGCTCCTCGGTCGTCAACTCTTCATAACGAGCACCAATAATATAGGACTCCAGCCCATGCGTCAATTCGTGCACAACGATCGTATCACTCTCAGTCCCGTCAGGATAAAAATCAGTCGCAATACCTAAGCGCCAATTCTCCTCAAGGTCATCCATATCTGAATACCAACTACTGCTTAGGCGAATCGATGCACTATCAAAATCGACAGCTGGCTGGAGTTCCATAAACCTTTCTGCATCAATTTGATCTGTTACGTCAATCGCTGTGATATAGCCGTCAAGTTCTGGATACAACTGTACAACTCGGTCCATTTCAACGAGCATTGGTTTGACAACCTCAAACGGCAACTGCGCCAAATTCGTTTCCTCAACACCCAGTTTCATTTCAAGATACAGCAGTAACTCCGGCATTATTTGAATCTCTTCCAGCGGTGCTAAACCACCTTTTTCTACAGTGGTTACCTCATTTATAAACTGTTTCAAATATTCCTTATCAAGAAGTTTCCCGACAATTTGTGTTTCCCAAACCACTACATCTACCAATGAATCAATCGACACATCTGCCCCCAGCGCATCTGCAAATGCCACGCGCGATACAGTAATGATTTGGTCATCAAAATAGAAGTGCACAGCCTGCAAATCATGAATCCGGGAGAAATTCATTGCAGAGGCGTAATAAATACTTCGCAGAAAAAAGTCCTTGTTATATTGTTTAACAATTTGACCTTCAAAGCCGATATATAACTGAGCCGTTGGTAAATCTGTGACAATGTCCAATTCCACATTAGGTGGTACAAGTGCTTCATTTAATGAGATCACATTGGCACTATCCGCTACGCCGGATGCAATTGGTAATGTGCTAACATCCTTAGAGAACGGCGCTAAATCCTTGGCATCCTGCTTTGCTTGCGCTTCTATCTTAGCTTGTTCAATCTGTTCAAGCTGCATTGTATGATAGCGAACTAAACCCACAACAGAGAGTAGCAATAAACAAAGAATGAAAAGACCTTTCTTCAATATTCAAATCCCCCTTGGTATTGTTCCACATGAATAGTATAACAAACTACAGATTCTTTTTTCTAAATAAACTTACATGTATCCATTCAACATAAAATAATTTGTTTCACACTATTCTATCCATCAATCAGCATGCAAGTATACGGCGACAAAAGCATCACAACCGCCACATACTATCGCGGCGGAAAACAACGCAAACGGCCACCGCAGAACCAATCAACTCACCAACATCAACAGCCATTTTTTTGATAAGTCGCCTCATAATAAAAAGCAATCTTAGTCATGACGAAACTAAGATTGCCCTTTAAATCTCTCTTGCTTACGGTAATCTAATCGATATTTACGACCCTAAATCATTCTTCAACTGATCAACTGAATTCTCCCACATACTCGGGTCATGTGCTTTTAGAAACGCTTGCAATACACCTTTCGACCGCGCATCAACATGGTCGACAATAATCTTTCGTTTCAACGATTTATCCATGCGGTTCACATGCTCTGCTAGTAATTTATACCCCTTGCGGTTCTCACGATCAATACGCATTTCACAAGCTGTAACACCTGCATAGTACGGTCCCGCTTCATTTTCATCAACCGTTACCCAGATAAGCCAGAACAACTTTCCATTCGGTACTTCTTCCTTACTTGTGGTAAACTTAATTCCTTTTTCTGCAGCGCTTCTAGCATGAAGTGCTCCGACATCAACCACAGCTTCACCAGCATCTACATCAATGATAATTGGTGACATATTCTCAAGGCTCAGGGAACCAAGTCCATACTCGCTCGTTTGATGCTTTTTTGATTGATTAACAATATTAAAGCCAATATTTTTCTTCTCCATTTGAAAACCTCCTACGTGATTTTAGAAAAATAGACCAGTAATACTTTTAATCACGCCCCAGACAGCCGGTACGGCTACATCAAAGATTGGCGCAATAATCAAAGCATTGAGCGGTGGAATGAGTACAATGACCAGAAATGCAAATACGCCATATTGTTCGTATTGCGTCATCTTCGACTTTGTTTCCCGCGAAACCAAATCCTCGACAATTCGGTAACCGTCTAGTGGCGGTAACGGAATCAGATTAAAAATCATCAACACCAAATTCATATATACAAAATAGTAAAAGAATTTGGCAACCACTTCACCCGGAACACCAACTAACTGAGTCACAATTGCAAATAGGATGCTTCCAACAAGTGCCATGAGAAAATTACTTAACGGACCCGCAAGCGAAGTCATCACTCCTGCAAGTCTCCGGTTTTTAAAATAATACGGATTGACTTGAACCGGTTTCGCCCAGCCAAATCCAGCTAAGAGAATGAAAATAAACCCAACTAAATCAATATGCGCAACTGGATTTAGTGTAAGCCTTCCTTGGTTCCCCGGTGTTGGGTCACCAAACTTAGTTGCTACATAAGCATGTGCAAACTCATGCACGCTGAAGGCAATCACAACCGTGATCACCAAATAAGGCAATGTATCTAACGAAACAAATCCCACAAAGCGTACCTCCTCAAATGTTTTTTCAGCTACACGATTCAATGACAAAGTACATTGTACGAAAAACTGTTTAGTATGGGTCTTCCAAGGGATGCTTGATTGCAGTCAGCAATCATTTCCTAGAGACAAACTACTATTTTTTTCAAAGAAAAGTTGCAAAAATTCTTTCTCTATGAAAGAATAATAACAAATATAACAGTTGGAGGATACAAAAATGCCATCAATTACAGTCAAAATGTTAGAAGGGCGTACTGACGAACAGAAAAAAGCGCTCATTGAAAAAGTAACAGTAGCCGTTTCTGAAACAAGCGGCGCACCAGTTGAAAGAATCTCCGTTTTCATCGATGAGGTGCCTCTAACAAACTACGGTCATGCTGGAAAGCGTCCTTGCGACGAATAAGCAATGATTTAAAGTCGTGCTAAGTTAATGCCTAGCACGACTTTTTTGATTATGTAGACAAGATTCAGTTATAGTCAACTTGCTTCAATGAGACTAATTCTACATCAAAATAGCTAATCAAATTTCTCCACAGGGTTCATTAGGACTCGTTAAGCCAAGCAATTGACGAATCTGCTGCTTTTCCTTACTCTCAGGTAGCCTACAAATGAGATCCTTTGGAAAGTAGAGATACTTATAAACATTTCGCTTGCCATTAATCGCTGCAATAATCGTTGACCGTGTTGACAATTCCTCTTTGCTACCATCATTTAGAAGAAGTGAAACAGGCTGTTTTTCGTCATCACTACCAGGCTTATATTCATCATATGCCAGATTCGATGAAGCATGTATTGTTAAATAATAAGTTGGATCAATACCCACTTGGCGAAATAAATCTGATAACCTTGCAAACTTTTCTGCATCCGTATCTGTTTCCTCAAATGCCACATGTTTAAACAAATTACGCCTCATAAAACGCCTGCACAAATCAGCCAAAATAGTATCTGCTTCCTCTTGCCATAAAGCAAAATAAGTCAGGCAAATCGCCTCATCAAGCCTAATATAGTCTTCAACGCTGACTTTTGCTAAAAAAACCGGCTCAAAATGCGATGGTGCCTGTTTAAATTGGTATCCAGAATGAAATAACCATTTAACACGGTTAAAAATCATGGTCAATAACACTTCTGCACTACTTGTAACAGGATGAAAGTAAACCTGACGATACATCTGATAACGACTCATAATGTAATCCTCTACAACATGCATACCGCTCCCCTTAATTAGCAAGCCATCCTTACTCGGCAAAATAACGCGAATCATTTTTTCCAAGTCGAACCGTCCGTAACTAACACCAGTATAATACGAATCTCGTAGTAAGTAATCCATCCGGTCCGCATCTACCTGGCTCGAGATTAAACTAATAATCAATTTATTGGGGTATGTCTTTTCAATGACACTGGCTACTTTCATCGGAAAATCTGGCGCTACCGTACGCAGCACAGCATTGACCTCAGTATTACCCAGAATAATCATCCGTGAATATTCCTCATGGTCAAGTCCAAACACTTTTTCAAAAGAATGAGAGAAAGGTCCATGCCCCAAATCATGTAATAATCCTGAACAAAGCGCAAGCATCCGTTCACTCTCATCCCATTCTGCATGACTAGCAAATGCTTCTTCAATAATGCGGCGCGTCAACTCATAAACACCTAAAGAATGACTAAAACGGCTATGTTCTGCCGTATGAAAAGTAAGATGGGACGTGCCGAGCTGCTTAATTCGGCGCAATCGCTGAAACTCCCTCGTATCAATTAACGCGCGAATTTCTTGATCTTTTACGCTCACATAACCATGAATTGGATCACGGAACACCTTTTCATTTTTCAAAAGTACCATCTCCTATACCTCACTTTTCTCAAGTAGTTCATCTGGATCAGGCTTGTCATAATTTCTGACTAGACGGTTTTACAGTAATTCTCAGTTCTACTTTGCGAATCAATTCATCTTCTGTTTCAGCTGTAACAGGACGATTATTCACAAACACAAACGGCTTCTTTCTGCCAGGACCGCAGTAGGACTGACAACCAATATCAATCGTTGCTTCCGGATCAAGCTTCTTAAGGCGCGGGACAAGCGTCTTAAGATTCGTTGCCAAACAAAAATTACAAACACGAAATTGATTCATTTTCAAAATGCTCCTTGTGATAGATAGTTCTATTATACCTTCATTTTTACAAATAAATTAAGGGAGAAAAAATATTTCTAAAGATATTTTTGTCAGTGTAAATATTACTCGATGCCGGTCTAGGTAGTAAAAAGAAAGCACAGAACCATAATGTATGCTCTCAAGGGGGCAATTACATGTAGAGAGTGCTTTCCTATCAAGCCAATTGTAACAAGAATATGCGAAATAAGAAAGAGAACAGAAAATGCAGTCGAAGCAAAAAGCGAAGTTACACAGAGATAAGAACGAGATTTTGGAGGCAATGACTGAAGAAGTTCAGCGCTACCTTGGATCGTACCATCTTAAATAAACTTCTCTTGTCAAATGCCTATTACCGGAAGAGTAGCTCTTACACAATAAGTACTATATTAAGTATTTTGGAAATATGAAGCGATATTCTCTAACCTTTAGAAGTGAACATTTCTCATGTGCTAAATTTATTGGTATGAAATCACCTGCGAAAAAACCTTTACGCAAGCAATATTTTGTAAATCATCTGAAAATTATAGTGAAGTATGATAGAATGATAATGTCTATATTACAAATTATTTACTACATGTATAACCTCAAGCCGTTTCTTTTCGGCACAGCCCATTTGTCTGCGCTGTTGCCAAAAGTCTTCTATTTCGGTTTCAGGAATGAATTTCATCATCTTCTCTGGTTTGTATGGTTCGCGCTTCAAACTGTTTTATTCAGTATGATGCTAGCAACTAGACGACACCAAAATAGTGTTGAATATTCAAAAACAAACATGTACTGACCAACAATTTTCTTGTCTAAATAACTTGGTTTTTGTCTAGTATTGGCCTATTTATTTGTACCTGAGCAACATATTAGCAGTTCCATTTGGTAATCCACTATACTTTGGAATATCAAATGTATATTTTTTGATAAACTTGCGTATTCTACTAGTAGAAACGGATTTTCAGATTTTCAGAATGCTTTAGGAGAGAATTAATATGAAATTAAGACAAGATGCTTGGTCTGAGGAAAATGACCTTTTACTAGCTGAAACTGTATTGCGTCATGTTCGTGAAGGAAGCACTCAACTGAACGCTTTCGAGGAAGTGGGTGATCAGCTTGACAGAACTTCTGCCGCTTGTGGGTTCCGTTGGAATTCTGTGGTAAGGCAGCAGTATGAGCAGGCGCTATCATTATCTAGAAAACAACGCAAGCAACGCCAACGATTACTTGGTACTGACCAAGGTGGAAAGAAGAAAATTCTCTATCAACCGCCTTCACTTGAAGACTTTGAGTTACTTTCAACTGAATTAGAAAGTCAATTTGATTCTGGACGAGCTTTAGAACAGTTCCCAAGGCAGACATTTACACAACATGTAAGTCAGCCAGTGCAAACATTTATGCCTCCAACTTCAGCATCGAATATAACGCTAGACGCTGTAATTTTGTTTTTACAAAACTTTCGTAAAAACGAATCGACAATGGTTGCTTTAAGGACCGAGAACGAGAGACTAAGGTTGGAAGTGCAAGAGTTAGCTAGGAAAAATAATGACTTAGAAAATAAGCTTGGCAGTGTTCAGAAAAACTCAACATCCATGCAAGAAGATTATGAAACATTAATTAACATCATGAATAAGGCTCGTAAACTCGCGATGATCGAGGAAGAAGAGCGTCCATCAACAAAATTCAAAATGGACCGCAACGGAAACTTGGAGAAAATCGCTGAGTAAGCACATGATAATTAGATGAAGCCTTTTAGAGTAAAATCACTTCGGTGAGATTGCTCTTTTTTTATTATTTCACGCACAGCAAGTTGCCTTGTATAGCAGGAGACATGGGTAGGCTACGCTAAATAGGACAGAAAAAAGGACAAAGAGGAAACACCTCATGACTGAAAGCATGAAAGGTTGCCCATATGATAACGCAGTAGCAGAAGCAACATTCAAAATCATCAAGACAAAATTTGTTAATGGGCAGACTTTTAAGATCCAGAGTGACCTATCTTTTAACTAAGCAGATTATGTTAATTAATTTAATATTTTTTATATCTATTCTTCTCTAGGATATCTTACACCGCATCAATTTAAACTCGATATCCTTAAAGAACTGTTGACATTTCCAGGTTCCACTGTAGTCCATTTCATATGCAGGACAACCATTGTAGGTCCTCATTGCTTTAATTCAAGGCAGGTGAAGCTAACGATTATAGAATTGTTAGCTAATAACCAATCTGCCTCCGGTATCGCAAAGAATCGTTTTGTTTCATGGACTACTGTCAAACGGGTAAACCTTTCTCTCGTCCCCTATGTGAAGCGCAAGAAAGCGTGGCTCCCACTTACTTAATGGTCGGTGAATTTCGTTATTTAAAGAGCGCAGAAGGAAATATTGCCTTTATCTGTGCTGATGGTGATACGGG
>JAVBKF010000246.1:0-18499 GCA_031554215.1 Caryophanales bacterium | reverse complement strand
AGTTTCTGAGGACGATTTCTTTAATAAAGGGGAAAGTGGTGGGACAATTTGTTCCTCTGCTTATGAGAAAGCATTAGAACTAATTCACGCTAAATATCCAGTTAGTCAGTATAATATATATCCATTTCATTTCTCTGATGGTGATAACCTGTCGTCCGATAATGGGAAATGTGTGAAATTAATTGAAGAATTGCTCGCGTACTCGAACATGTTTTGTTATGGTGAGGTCAATCAGTATAGCCGGAATTCATCGCTAATGTCTGTGTATAAGAATATCAAGCATGAGCAGTTTCATTATTTTATACTCAAGAACAAGTCCGATGTGTTTCATGCAATGAAGCGGTTTTTCCAGAAAACAGAAGTTGAAGTTTAATACTTGATTTTGCTTACAAGCTAGGCTAATGAGCTAAAGGTGGATGAAAATTCAAATTTAGCTCATTTTTTTTGTTTTTACATAATTATTTCAGGAAATCTTAGAATATGTACTAGAAAAAACTAAGGACGGTTGCCTATATTTGGTGAAATGGCTATTCTGTACAGAGAAAATATAATACAAACTATTGCTGCATTTCTTGATTATTTCGATATTGATTGTATGTAGTTGGGGTGAATTGATTTATCTTGGCAATGTCCTGTATGTGATTATCAATCATCTAGGCTATAACGCTGGCATCACATTTGGCTTAACACAAGCAGCAGAGCTTGAAGTGGGCTTTGGGTTTGTCGTTTTGTTGGCTTGTCAGTGTTCCTAGTTCTCAGCGACGCATTCTACACCTTGACCTATTCGCCACTCTAAGCAAATCATGCAAGCAACATCAAAGGGTTTTGACCAAAGAAGTTCACAGAATCGAAGAACGAAGAGTTGCCGTTTTCACTATGTGGCTCCAATAGTGCAATTGTTGTCGCATTTTTGACACGGTACATTTTTTGTGGCGACCTAATGGCTGACTGCTTTGATACGTTGACCAATATGACCAATGTTGCGAGGACACTATCATTTATGTTCCTGTCTATTTTTTAAATTAACAAACCATTTGGGGTGTTCAAAAAGTATCGCACAGCATAAGTTGCAAAGATTGTCGTACCCTTTACTGTAGGGATTACCAATTGCTTCACCATGTTATCACCAGTTTAGATGGTGATTATGGTTCGTTTTTTTGGATGGTAGCGGGGGCTTGTTCTATTTTCTGAGAGTGCACTTGTCATGTACGGTGCTTATCAGAAAAAGGGGTCCGATAAAGGGTTGTGAAAGATAAAAACACCAAGAAATTCAGCATCCTATGCGCTGGTGTTCTTGGTGTTATTAATGTCTTGAATGGCTCAAATAGAAGCGCTAGTTTACGTCTTCTGAGGATAGCTGGTGATTCTAGTAGTCATACCGCTTGGCTCTTCGCCATTTTAATAAAAGCATGACGAGCGCAATAATCGCTACAATCACGATGACGCCGGGTAGTGCATGAAATACAATGGACACGCCTAGAATTCCAAGAACAACCCAGAGCACTTTCCACAAACCGTGAGAACGATTAAATGAGTAGATGCTATAACCGATTAAACCAATTCCAAGTCCCATAATAATAAATGGAATGAGTGTTGCAAATGCAATAATAGATAAGACGATAATCGCCGCAATAACAATGATTTCTTTCAAGATAAGACACGTTTCCCTTCAAATTCTAGTGCTAGTTCATATCATTGCATTAGTATATCTAAAAATCGCTTGCGTTACAATTAGTTTTTTTACGAAGATGTGTAGATGTCGAGCATTTGTTTCTTTTCTAGACATCTCAATAATTTTATTCCTCTGACGGAAATAGCAATTTTTATTGCTTTTCTTTTTTAATAAAATTTTATTTACAGCAATCAATAAAGGGGTTAAAATGGCAGTGCGTTTCAAAAATTTTTTTAAGGAGGAAAAAGTATGCATAAACTGGAGCATATTCAAGAAGCAAAAGCATTTGTCACAAGTAAAACAAAGGTGATGCCATCAGTGGGAATCATTTTGGGATCAGGGCTTGGTGCGCTAGCAGATGAAATCAAAAACGCTGTCCACATCCCCTATGATGATATTCCTCATTTTGCTAAATCACATGCAATTGGTCATGCCAATGAACTAGTGATTGGTGAATTAAATGGGAAGAACATTGTTGCGATGAAAGGAAGATTTCATTACTATGAAGGAATTTCACTTGATCAGCTGACATTCCCAGTACGGTTAATGAAAGCCTTAGGCGTTCAGAATTTGATTATCACCAATGCTTGTGGTGCGGTAAATACGTCATTTAAGCCTGGAGATTTGATGCTCATTACAGATCACCTTAATCTTGTGGCCAACAATCCACTTATTGGACCAAATAACGATGAACTAGGAACTAGATTCCCAGATGTATCTCAAGTGTACAATAAGGAACTTCGTCAAATTGTGTTGGCTGTTGCGAAAGAGCAGGAATTACAAATACAACAAGGGGTCTATGCATGGTGGACAGGTCCGACCTATGAAACGCCAGCTGAAATACGGATGATTCGGGGCTTTGGTGCGGATGCAGTGGGGATGTCAACAGTGCCAGAAGCGTTGATTGCTGTTCACGGCAATATGAAAGTAGTTGGCATTTCGTGTCTAACGAATATGGCTTGTGGGATTTTAGATCAGCCACTTGGCCATCAAGAAGTGATTGAAGTAGCAGCAATGGTTCGTGAAAAGTTCCTTCGCTTGTTACGAGAATCAATTTCAAGAATGTAATTAAGCAGAACCTTTTTTTTAAATGAACTGTTTTGATTTGCTTTATGAAGACAGGTAACTAAACAAATTTTTGGGGTAGGCATCTATGGACTTTTCTTTAACCTTTGCTTGATTAGCGCATGAAGATGATTTTACAAGTTTCAAAAGTGTTTGGTTTTCTACTAATTCTGCCAGCTAATTTACTAGGTTTATTGACTACATAGCGCGCGTGAAATATCGTGATTTTTGGGAAATAATCGTTGAAATGGTGTGGGACATTAATCAATCGTCCCATGATTATAGCTCTTTTTATATTTTAAAAAATAGCACCTTGAGAATGCTCGCGATTCTTTTTACACATGCCAGTATAGATGGAGAGTCTTTACACAGTCAACTTGATGTTTCTCAAATTTTTTTATAAGCGCCTGTTTTGCTAGAAACGATCTAGTTTCGTATTCGATTGGGGGTAAAAAAATGGGTATTCAAGTTCGATTAAAATGTATGTTTTTTCTTCAATTTTTCATCTGGGGAGCATGGCTTTCCACATTAGGATCGTACATGATTAATGAACTCGGTTTCACAGGGATAGAGGTTGGTCTTGTTTATGGGGCCAAGGGAATTGCATCAATATTCATGCCGAGTCTCGTGGGAATTGTTGCGGATCGGTGGATTAAGGCCAATCATTTGTATGCGATTTGTCATTCGCTCGGTGCCGTAGCACTGATTATTGCGAGTCAAGTAACAGACCCGACCGCTATGTTCTGGGCGATTTTGTTCAATTCGATGGTTTACATGCCAACGATTGCGCTATCAAACACGATTTCTTTGGTGTCACTTGAGCGTGAGGGATTCAATACTGTCACTTATTTTCCGAAAGTGCGTGTGTTTGGAACAATGGGGTTCATTGCGGCCATGTGGACTGTTAGCTTGCTAGGTTTTGAGCTAAGCAATACGCAGCTGTTCATTGCTTCGGGGACATCAATTCTATTGGTGTTGTATTCTTTTACATTGCCAGATTGCCCTGTCTCGAAGAAGAAAGAAAGCAAATCTTGGGTACAGACATTTGGACTCGATGCTTTTGTTCTGTTTAAGCAGAAAAGAATGGCATTATTCTTTTTGTTTGCGGTCCTTCTAGGTGCCGCTCTGCAAATTACCAATACATTTGCCAATCCGTACTTACATGATTTTAGTACGAATCCAGCGTATGCAGATTCGTTTACTGTACAGTACCCAGCCATTCTTCTATCTTTATCACAAATCTCTGAAGTGTTTTTCATACTAGCGATCCCTTTTTTCTTCCGAAAATATGGGATCAAAGTTGTGATGTTGATTAGTATGTTCGCTTGGACATTACGTTTTGCTTTCCTAGGACTTGGAAATCCTGATGAGGGCTTAATTTTCCTTCTACTGTCGATGGTTGTTTATGGTTGTGCCTTTGACTTCTTTAATATCTCGGGTTCCATTTTTGTTGAGAAAGAGGTTGATCCACGGATTAGGGCCAGTGCCCAAGGGCTATTTATGACAATGGTCAATGGTATTGGTGCTTACATTGGCGGCGTGCTGAGCGGGAAAGTGGTTGATTATTATACAATCGATGGTGTCAAAGATTGGCAGACGATTTGGTTCGTATTTGCTGGTTATGCTTTAGTGCTAGCGTTTGTGTTTATGTTTACTTTCCGGTATAAGCACGATCAAGAAGCCATGAAACATGTAGCGTAGTTGTCAAATCAACTGAGATAAATAAGCTAAGGTAAATCGTGTATGATACAGTCGACAAAACAATACCAACACATGAGGTTTATCAATGGCTCATACACTACGTTCTTCGCATCAATCTTTAGTACCGTTTGGACCAAATCAAGTTTTGACGATAAACTGATTTGACCTAATTGTTCGTTTCCGTACCTTGAAAAATGACCTAGTAGCGACTATTTCATTTCAATTGGAGAAGGAGCGCAGTACAGAATAAAAGAATCGAGGATGTAAGTGATGAAGATAGGCAAAACAAGCATTTTTATAGCAGTCAGTATTTTGGTATTCAGTACCATTTTTGTTTCAAGTGTTAGTACGGCTAATATGCCGAAGGATACGAAAGCAGTTACAAGCGTGCAAGAAGCTGTTTATTTAACGGCTGATGAGGTGCTTGCAGCTTCCGACCAAGGTACATTTAGTGTTGGCGGCGTGTTGATGGATACAGATGGTAACGTCATTCATTCAATGCATAATAATGTCGTAAAAAACGAGCTAACCTATGATCCAACGGCACATGGCGAACGCCAAATGATAGATTGGTATTATGAAAATAAAGAAGCATTATCGTTACCAGAACCAGAAGATCTGATATTAGTCACATCACTTGATCCCTGTTTGATGTGTACAGGTGCAATTTTGGAATCTGGTATTCCTACGGTTGTATCAGCCAATGATCACTATGCAGGAATTAATTTTGATGATTCCGCTTCATTTCCTTCGCTAGCTGGTACACCAATGGTAGCGGATGCTACGGCACAACTATCTTATCCAGAAGTGGTAGGGCCAACAGATAAATATTCACGCCCAGCTTCCGGTGCACCGATCCCGCCTGTATTTACGTCTGGCACGACAATCGATGATCAAACTTATGCGTTAACATCAACAGCATTTGATGCAACGCTCGGTCAAGTATCTGGTACAATCAACACTGATTTACCAGAAAGTGCGCTACTTGATCCTAAAACACTCCCTGCGAGTGATCCGATTGTGTTAGCAATGAAAGCGGTCTATCCTCATGCACTAGCGTATACAGCACCTGCGCCAGGTCAGCCTGACGCGGGACTCGCACCCTATTTGATCGAAGCGGCGAGTCAAGATATTTTGAATGGTGGTGAAGGCAATGCCGTGGCTTACCTAGATCGTTTTGGTAATTTAATACTGTGCCTACCTGGAAATCAGGGGGTCTCAGGGATCCAAACACCATTTATGAACACGACGAGAGCCTATGCAGCGTTGCGATATGATTTAGAGACGAGCGGTGTGACGAATACAAAAACGTATTTAGGACATCCAAAGTATGGTTCATTTATCTATGCGAAGGGACTCGAAATCAACCCTCTAGGCCTCGTTGACTTGGGGGCATTTGGCTCGACAATGGAAGGGGCGATCCCGACTGATCGTGAACAATTCCAATATGGCGTTGAAAGAGTACCACAAGCGGAGTTCCAAGCATTTGTCGATCAATTACCACCTTTTTATAGTAATGACGATTCAGTCAATGTACACACCGCACAAGTTACCGATCCGGATTTAATTGCTGCACTAGAGGCAGGGCTTCCAGAGGCACCATGATGATTGAATCAGTTTGATATCAGCTAAAGAGCTGTGGTTAAAGAACTTGCGAAAAAGAGACTAGGAATTTGACCTGGCCTCTTTTTTCTATTCTATGCATGCTAAGAATTTCATCAACATCTCTGCGTTTGGTAGTCCAAACCCATCATCAACTGGTTCCTGCATGATCAAACAGTTAATGATATTAAAGTACCATGAAAGCAAATTTTTTGGATCACCTTGAGCAAACACGCCCTCTACTTGTCCTTTTTCAAAAATAGGAATCAGTAGCTCAATCAACTCGTCAGGTGCGTACTTTGCCAGAATCTCATTCACTTCACTTGGAACAACACCGGTTTTTCTTGCTTGCTGGACAATCATAAAAGAATATCGATGTTCCTCATCGAGCATCATCTCTGTCAAAGCTTTGATTTGCTGATAAGGGGTACCGGGAAATAAATGTAACCTACTCAGATTCCGGTGAGATTGGCTCATTAATTCCTCAATAATTTCCGTGAATAATTGTGCTTTTGAATGGTAGTGGCGAAATAGCAGCCCTTCGCTTACATTTGCTTCGGTTGAAATCATCTTTGTTTTTGTCTCTTTATATCCGAGCTGCGCAAATATCTTAATCGCTGCGCTTTTAATCATGTCTTTCCGGTTTGGCGGTGCTTGCTTTGTGCTTGTCGTCTCTTCTTGAACCATCGGTTATCACTCCAGAATCATCTCTCCATCTATTTTAATACAAGTGGAAGGACTTTGCTTTGTAATTCTGCAAAAAATTGATCAGGGCGCGCAAAGCAGGCAAGATGACCAGCATCTTTGATGACAATGAATGCTTTATAAGGTGCTTCAATTGTTTCAAAAAAGTCCCTTGCAGCTTCAAGTGGTGTGATGATATCTTGGTCACCCTGTAAGATAAAGAATGGTAATTCAAACTTTGTTCCTAAACGCTGGTAATCAAACTGGATTAACTCCTCAAATAAAGCCTCGTTTGAGAAATTCATTCCCTTGAAAATATCGATTAGATCGCTCAAACGATGAATTGGTGATGCGAGCATGGAAGGAAGCATCAAATCCATAATCATATTCGGACAATTTCTGATGGCTTTGACAATGATTTGATTTCGTTTATCGTAATCCTTCAATGTCCATTGAGTGGGATCAGGGCCAATTTTCTGTAGGAATGTAATCCCTTTTTGATCATCGATCTGTTTCAGTGCATGGGTGGCAAGCTGATAACCAATCTGCTTAGGATCGGCTGTGTTTTGGTCCGTTCCGATATACGCATGAAATAAATCAGGTCGCTCTTTTACCATTAATGTGGCAATAAGGCTACCAACAGAGCTCCCGACAAGAATGATTTTTTCCTGCCCTAATACCTGAGTAATGTGTTCAGTTAATTCAATGCCATCTTTCACAAGCTGGTTAATTGTGATCTTTCCGCTTCGCTCTTTTCCATTTTCTCGAAAGGTTTTTCCGGCACCGCGTTGATCCCATTGAACCATTGTGAAATTTTTTTCCCATGGTCGTAAAATAGGGCTAAAAATGGCGTAGGTTGAGGCAGGCCCGCCGTGAATAAACAGCAGAACTGGATTATCTCGATCTTCGCCTCGTATCGATATCCATTGATTGATTCCACCAATTGAAACAAAATCGATTTCATCAATATGATTTGTGGTCGTTAACACGAGTCTTTGTGCCTGCTTTCGCCTATTCGGTATTCTCAGTAAGATGTCAGGTAGGATATTTGTTTTTGCCATTGTGATAAACTCCTTTTAAATGAGTGAGTAAATCACTCACTAGTATAGTAATGACTATACTCGCTTTTAAAACAAAAGTCAAAATGATCCTGAATTATTTAGGAATGGCCCTATTGTCGTTAGAGCAAGATCTAATGGTCGTCTTAGGATGTGAAGGGCATGAGGAGGATGAAAAATGAACGAATTGACCATTTCTGAAATAGAGCGATCACTGACTCCACTCCACTACGCTGCGTTACTATGGAAAAGCCGGTGTTATTCATCCTAAGAAAATGGAGAACAGGTACGGAGTTTACAGTGAATTTGACCTTGAAACCTTGCAATATATACTCGTGATGAAATTTGTTCACTTTCTGGGTTCAGGAATCCTATTCATTTCAAGATGGATAGGTATTTTTTAAAGGTCCATGGAGAGGGAAAAAGCACGGGTGATCAACACTATTGGTGGCTTTGAATTTCAGCACTGGTTAGTCAGGCAAAAGGCAGCCTATAAAGCCGTTCGCTATCCACTATGGACATTGGGTCTTCACCGTGTGCGAGAAACTGTAATTAGTTGCTTAGATATACCAAAGCGCAGAAAGACTGATACGGCATATCGAAAAAAAACTAGCGAGAGCAGCCTATAAGGATATCGGCTTTCTGCAGTGAATGATGAAATGAATTCAGTTAACAAAGTGAAGGCTTAAATAAAAAAAGCTGATGAAATGCAATTAGGGAATAAATCGGGCACGAAGAGCCCAGTTTTGTGACAGGGAGGTTTAATAAAATAAGAAATCAAGGAGAGCAGTTAGAAAAGCGATTGTTTACTTGATCAACCCGTATTTGGTTTATGCAATGCTAATGAATAATTCTCATAACGAAATAGCAAACTAACTCTGAAACGGTGCCGGTGCATTGGAATCAAAGGAGGATAACGCGTTATGCAACAAAAAAATGCCGCTGACTTTCTAAAGGACAGCCTGACATCACTAAATCAAGCGAAAACTTCGCTGCAGAATGCTTTAACTTCAGCAGAAAAACCACAGAACAAGCAAAGTATTCAAGATTCATTAGACACGGTTAATCAAGCAGTAACCGAATGTACAAATGTTTCTTCGACGCTGAATGCACAATAATTCTGATGGCATTTAACGATGAGGATATCAGATGCTAATGAATCTGAAAAAAGATGAAGCAGTTTTCAAAATGCTTCATCTTTTTTAATTGATCAAACATTGATGAAATCTGTTTTCCCAGCTTTCATCGATGTTTTAAGCGTTGACAACTTCTTTTAAAGCAGCTTCAAGTGGCATGAATTGATAATTGAGGTCTTTCGCAACTGCCTCATAAGTGATATGACCATTGACCGTTGTCACGCCAAGCGATAGGGCAGTATTGTCCTGCACCGCTTTGATTGCACCCTTATTTGCAATTTGCAGGGCATAGGGTACGGTCGCATTGGTGAGGGCAATCGTCGAAGTTCTTGGCACTGCTCCTGGCATATTTGCCACTGCGTAATGAACAACACCATGCTTATCATAGGTGGGATTATCATGTGTTGTAATATGATCAATCGTTTCAAAAATACCACCTTGGTCAATCGCCACATCGACAATCACTGATCCTGGTGCCATTGTTTTCACAACATCTGCTGATATCAATCGAGGTGCTTTCGCGCCTGGAATCAGTACCGCACCAATGACAAGGTCCGATTCAGCGACAGCCTGCGCAATGTTGAGTGGGTTAGACATTAAAGTTGATACGTTATTGCCGAAAATATCATCGAGTTCACGTAAACGGTCAGCACTAAGATCAATAATGGTGACATCAGCACCAAGTCCAATGGCCATCTTGGCAGCGTTCGTACCAACAACACCGCCACCGATAATCGTCACTTTTCCGCGCTTAACCCCCGGAACACCACCGAGTAAGATCCCTTTTCCGCCATGCGGCTTTTCAAGGAACTGAGCGCCGATTTGTGTGGCCATCCTACCTGCGACTTCGCTCATAGGCGTGAGTAGTGGCAATGTGTGGTTTACCTCAACTGTTTCATACGCAATTGAGAATACCTGATTCTCAGTCAGTGCTTTTGCAAGTGCTGGCTCTGCTGCTAAATGTAAATAGGTAAACAGAATCAGTCCCTTGCGGAAATAGCCATATTCACTGCTCAGCGGTTCTTTCACCTTCATAATCATCTCAGAACGATCCCAAACTTCTTTTGCGAACGGGATGATTTCTGCGCCTGATGATACATAATCATTATCAGTGAAGCCACTGCCTGCACCTGCGTTCGTTTCTACTAGTACATTGTGTCCTGCCTCAGTGAGCGCAAGTACACCTGCCGGTGTGTTAGCCACACGGTTTTCGTTATTCTTAATCTCTTTCGGAATACCTATAATCATGATGCGTGCCTCCCCATATGTTTGATCTTTCAACACGATTATAATCGCTACATCAAGAAACTGCAAATTTCGACACTATTGCCAATATATTTATTCTCTGGTTGAATGGGGGAGTGGAGAGCGAAATACTGTGATTGGTGTGTTTTTCAAAGAACGCCTCCATTTGACGAAGAATTATGAGATGATAAGGTAAGAAGTACGGTGAATCATTTTAAAAAGATGGTTTGAATCTGGGGATTATGATTTGCTACTAACATATGATGCACGCGCGTATTTAAACAAAATTTTTTAAAAAGTAAATCTGAAAAAGGGGTGGCTTTTGGTGGAGAAATTGATCATGGCTTTAGATCAGGGAACAACGAGTTCGCGGGCAATTCTATTTAATCAGGCTGGGGAAGCGGTACATATGGCGCAGAAGGCGTTTACACAGTTCTTTCCGCACTCTGGCTGGGTGGAGCAAGATGCTAATGAGATTTGGGGTTCGATCCTTGCTGTGATGGCAATGGTGTTATCCGAAAATAATGTGAAACCAGAGCAAATTGCTGCAATCGGCATTACGAATCAGCGGGAAACGACGGTGGTTTGGGATCGTCATACGGGATTGCCGATTGCTAAAGCGATCGTGTGGCAGTCACGACAAACGGCTGCTATTTGTGAGGAACTGAAAACAAATGGGCATGAACAAGTGATTCGTGATAAGACTGGGCTCTTAATTGATGCTTATTTTTCGGGGACGAAAGTGAAATGGCTCCTTGATCATGTGGCTGGTGCGAGAGAGCAGGCGGAGCGAGGAGATTTGTTGTTTGGCACAATCGACACCTGGCTTGTTTGGAAGCTGTCAGGGGGGAAAGTGCATGTAACGGATTATTCCAATGCTTCCCGGACGCTGATGTACAATATTCATGAGCTTTGTTGGGACGAAGAATTGTTGTCTATTTTATCGGTACCAAAACAGATGTTGCCTACAGTGAAGTCCAGTTCTGAGGTGTATGCGCTGACAGCTGCGCATCATTTCTTCGGTCAGGCAGTTCCGATTGCGGGTCTTGCTGGAGATCAGCAGGCCGCCTTGTTCGGGCAAGCTTGTTTTGAAAAGGGAATGGTCAAAACCACCTATGGAACTGGCTGTTTTATGTTAATGAATACAGGATCACAGGCAGTTAAATCAACTAATGGTCTTTTAACAACGATTGCTTGGGGTATTGACGGCGGGGTGGAATATGCTTTAGAAGGGTCCGTTTTTGTAGCTGGCTCGGCTGTTCAGTGGTTACGTGATGGACTCCGTATGTTCAAAGAGTCAAAGGAATCAGAGCAGTACGCGCTGCGTGTTGACTCTTCGGGTGGGGTATATGTTGTTCCGGCATTTGTAGGGATTGGTACACCGTATTGGGATAGTGATGTGCGTGGTGCGGTATTTGGTTTAACACGCGGGACTGAGAAGGAACATTTCATCCGGGCAACACTCGAATCACTTGCTTACCAAACGCGTGACGTGATTACTGCGATGGAAGCAGATGCGGACATTGCTGTACAAAAGCTATGCGTAGATGGCGGCGTGGTTCAAAATAATTTCCTGATGCAATTTCAATCAGATATCTTGAATGTCCCTGTCAATCGTCCAACTGTGAGAGAAACGACTGCACTAGGTGTTGCTTATTTAGCGGGTCTTGCTGTACATTTCTTTGATAGTCAAGCACAAATTGCTGAAAACTGGAAAATGGATCATTGTTTTCATCCGGAGATGCAGCCAGATAAAAGAGAAAGGCTGTATCAAGGCTGGCAGAAAGCCGTGCAGGCGGCAATGGTGTTTAAATAAGTACTTGGGTATCTTCGATTTACAATGGGTATGTTGGTAGGCGTGACACTAGCCGGTCATCGGTTGGTGCCAATCCCTCTTAGAAGTGGTGATACTCATGGGTGTTAAAGGATGCGGAGTGATGCGTTTATGACTGGGTTATTTTCTGGTGTAAGGCGAACAGAGATACTGGGTTCACTGATGAAGCAACCAGTTGATATTTTGATCATAGGTGGCGGTATAACAGGTGCTGGAATCGCTTTAGATGCAGTTAGTCGAGGCTTGTCTGTTGGTCTTGTAGACATGCAGGATTTTGCAGCAGGGACATCGAGCCGTTCGACAAAGCTCGTTCATGGAGGTCTTCGCTATCTGCAGCAATATGAACTGGCACTTGTGAAAGAAATTGGACGCGAGCGTAATATTGTCTACGAACTGGGCCCGCATGTTACACACCCAGAAAAAATGCTATTACCAATTTATCAGGATGGGCTACTCGGACTGCATACAGTGTCACTTGGACTAAAGCTGTATGACTATCTCGCAGGCGTAAAACGAGTAGAGCACCATCAAATGCTATCAGTGGCGGAAACGCTGGCGCTCGTCCCGGGGCTTAGGCAGGAAAAGCTTCTCGGTGCTGGGTACTACGTGGAATATCGCACTGATGATGCAAGGCTAACGATCGAAGTGATCAAGGAAGCTGTTGCCAGAGGGGTAAAGGCTATCAATTATGTGAAGGCAACATCATTTGGCTACGAAAACAACCAATTGCAAACCGTCACAGTGGAAGACCTGATGACACAGCAAAGCTATTTGCTAACAGCGAAGACGGTGATTAACGCTACTGGTCCATGGGTTGATACGATTAGAACCCTTGATGAACAGGTTTTGGGCAAGAAACTACAGCTTTCCAAAGGGATTCATATTGTCGTTGATCAGTCAGTGCTGCCGCTTCATCAAGCGATCTATTTTGATGCTCCAGACAAACGAATGATATTTGCGATACCGCGCGTTGGGAAAGTTTATCTGGGTACGACTGACATAGCTGTGACAACTGTTGAATCGAATCCACGTGTGACCGAGGCAGAGCAAATCTATTTATGTGATTGCGTTAAGGCAATGTTCCCAGAAGTTCGTCTTTCTACAAGTGACATCGAATCGTGTTTTGCAGGATTTAGACCGTTAATTTCGATTGCTGGAAAGGAAGTAGTGCATCTTTCAAGACACGATGAAATCTGGAACGGACCATCTGGTTTAATATCAATTGCAGGTGGCAAGCTCACTGGTTATCGGAAAATGGCTGAGAAGGTTGTTGATCAGCTGATCCGCCCGTACAAAGGGAAAGGACTCAGGTATTTGAAATGCCAAACACGTCAGATACCGATTTCAGGTGGAGCAGTTGGTGGTGCTCATCAGTTTGAAAATTATATACGAAAGCAAGTGGCGCTTGGGATGACGCTTGGAATGCCCACAGTGGAGGCGGAGATGCTAGCGCGATTGTTTGGCTCAAATGTTGAGAAAGTTTTCGGGTACCATGGGGCTGCGAAACAATTAGAGCAGGTTCATCTATCGGTTGCTGAGAGAATGATGCTGCTCTATTGCCTTGCAGAGGAAATGGTGATGACCCCAGTAGATTTCTTCAGGCGAAGGACAGGGCGATTGTTGTTTGATTTGTCCTGGGTCTATCGTGTGAAAGAGGATGTTCTCCAGATTATGTCCGCCTATTTTAATTGGCGGACGGATGAAATGACGAAATTTCAAACGCAGCTAGAGGTAGAAATTGAGATTAGTACAACAGCCATCATCCCTAGTTAATGGGGAGTACTGGATTCATCTATTGGTTTGTAAGTGGTCGGCGTTTCTGACATAGAAAAACCGATCAAAAAATGATCGGTTTTTCTATGATTTCTTCACTACACACAAGGCACCCTCGTCTAGAATAACTGGTTCAAGATTGTATAAATGATGGCAGCTAAAGTAGCTGAAATTGGTAGGGTAATGACCCATGTAATCAGCATTGTTTTTGCCGTTGTCCATTTAACCCCACGCACGCGGTGTGCAGAGCCAACACCTAAGATTGAAGATGAAATAACATGTGTTGTACTGACAGGTAAATGAATGAGCGTTGCACCAAAGATAATGGCTGCTGACGATAAGTCAGCGGCAACGCCACTAACCGGCTTAATTTTCATAATCTTACCACCGATTGTCTTGATGATTTTCCAACCACCAACGGATGTTCCTATACCCATTGCAGTCGCACAGGCAATTTGCACCCAAATATGTACATCTGATCCGGCTTCTTGATAACCACCAGCAACAAGTGCCATCGTGATAATTCCCATTGATTTCTGTGCATCATTTGTACCATGCGTATATGATTGCAGGGCAGCCGTTAAAATCTGCATTTTCCTAAAGTTATTATTGGACTTGGATAGGTTAAAATTCTTAAAGGCGAATTTGAATATCGAGTAGATTGTGAAACCAAGTCCAAATGCCAGTAGTGGTGAAAAGAGCAATGCTTTAACAATTTCGAGCAAGCCATCCACTTTAACAAGCGAGAATCCGCCTGCTGCAATGGCCGCACCTGCGATTGCGCCAATAATGGCATGCGAAGAACTGCTTGGAATCCCGAAGTACCAGGTAATTAAATTCCAAGTAATCGCGGCAATGAGTGCTGCGAGAATCACGACTGTTCCCTGATCAGGAAGTCGTTCTGTATAAACAATGTCGTCGGAAATGGTTTTGGCAACACCAGTGAAGGTCATTGCCCCAAGGAAGTTCATGAACGAAGCAAGTAGAATCGCTTGCCGTGGTTTGAGTGCCTTGGTTGAAACAGAAGTGGCAATAGCGTTTGCTGTATCATGGAAACCATTGATAAAGTCAAACAACAATGCAAAAACGACAATTAAGATTGTGAGTCCTAAGTATGAGTCCATTTATCCTATACCTTAAGCCCTTCTACACGTTTTTCATTACAATTGATTCAAGCACGTTGGCAACCGTTTGACAGCAGTCTGCCACATTTTCTAGCGACTCATAAGTTTGATTACGTTTCATGATCATAATGGGGTCTTCGTTTGAATTGAATATATTTTTCACAGCCGCACGATAAACGGTATCACAGCGAGACTCAACGTCTTTAATGGCCACGATTTTATCGCGAACTGCGTGTAATTTTTTATCTCCAAGAAGACCAATTGCTTCGTCCAGTAATTGTGTTGCTTCTTTAATATTACTCAGGAACTTTTCCTCATACTCATCCGTTTCAACGAGTGAGAACATTTCACGGAAACTGGCACTATGCTCAATGTTATCCATGACATCATCCATCACCATTGCGAGCGAGAGTAAGTCTTCTCTTTCGATTGGCGTAATGAATGCATCGTTCAGCTCTTTAATAATTTCGTGTGTGAAATCATCACCTATATGCTCATATTGGCGCATTGTTTCAGTAAAAACCTTTAAATCACTTACGTTCTTAGCTCTAAATGCTGAAAAATAATCTGAACTATCGTTGATATTGGCAGATATTTTGGCTAGTAAAACAGCGAATTTGTCTTTTTTGCTTTTAAACATGAGTGCCTCCAAAGAGAGATTATTATAGGGATATCCTATGCGCAGATTATATAGTAAAAAGCGTTTTTCCGGGAAGTGTTTTCTGCAAAACTATACACAATCTTTACAAAGCGTTTACAAAACTTTTTATGGTTACATTACTTCTTGGGGGAACAGTCTGGTGGCATCAGTGATTTACTTCATGAGCTAGCAATAACTATTGCATTTAGTTGCAGTGTAGTTTAGATAACGAATTAGTTCGATTAGGTGGCTTTCAATTGATTCGGTCTCTTTGATGTAATGGAAGGCATGCAAAAATCGTTCGATTTTCTTGGCTAGAAACTGATCTTGCGTTCGTACCATCAATATCAGTAGGTTGTCCCATTCAGCATGCTGAATATAGAAAATTGATCTCTCATAGTCGCTCATCATTTCTCTCCACCGTTCGATGTGTTTGTTTTGATTAGTGTACACACATTTGCCAAAATGCTTCCTATGAAAAATATGGGCAGGAATCAAAACAATCTCTTGCCCCGGAAAGAATTGATTGATTGAACATACATTAAAGATAAGGTGAAATTTGGCCCGAGACGAGGGTTGTCATTGACGTGTTTCACGAATTGAAAGTTGTTGCTGGGTAAACGAAAATGGTTGGAGAAAAGTGATCACGGTTGCTGGCGACGAGTGGCTTTTGGTGCTGTGATTTAAGGCGGTATAAACCGTTTTTTCTCATCTGTTTGGGTACGTAGGTCATTTCTGCACCCCAGTTATTGTAGTGGTGCTGTTTTGGGAGAGGAGCGGTTATGAATAGTGATGAACAAAAGCAATTAGGCTACGCGATTGATGAAATCACTGAAATTGCCAAAGGGTTTGGTTTAGATTTCTATCCGATGCGGTACGAAATTTGTCCTGCAGACATTATCTATACATTTGGTGCTTACGGGATGCCGACAAGATTCTCCCATTGGAGTTTCGGTAAGCAGTTCCATAAGATGAAATTGCAGTATGATGTTGGACTGAGTAAAATTTATGAACTTGTCATCAATTCAAACCCTTGTTATGCGTTCCTACTCGATAGCAATTCATTGATTCAGAATAAGTTAATTGTTGCACATGTGCTAGCTCATTGCGATTTTTTCAAAAATAATGCCCGATTTCAAAATACGAAGCGTGATATGGTTGAGAGTATGGCTGCAACAGCAGATCGTATTCGGGCTTATGAGGTGGTGCATGGGATTGAGGCTGTTGAGAAATGCATTGATGCAGTGCTAGCGATCGAAGAGCATATCGATTCCTCGCTGATGAGGTATTCCTTTTCTGAACAGCTGGTAGAAAAGGATGATGTGGTTGTTGTTTCTCCATTTGATGATCTATGGTCGATTGGTGAAGTCCTCCCTGAAAAACAAGAGAAAGTAAAGAAGTTCCCCGAGCAACCAGAGAAGGATGTAGTCTTGTTTATTCTGCAACATAGCCGCACGCTAGAAGAGTGGCAACGTGATATTATGACGATGATCCGTGAAGAGATGCTCTATTTTTGGCCACAGCTTGAGACGAAAATTATGAATGAGGGATGGGCATCTTTCTGGCATCAACGGATTTTGCGCGAAATGGATTTAACCAGCGGAGAAGCGTTGGAATTTGCACAGCTAAATGCTTCGGTTGTGCAGCCCTCACGAACCAGTATCAATCCGTATTATTTAGGTATCAAAATTTTCGAGGACATTGAGGAACGTTACAATGATCCTGATGAAAAAATGCGCAAAGCAGGCATCAAGCCGCAAAGTGGTCGGGAGAAAATATTTGAGGTTCGTGAAATTGAATCGGACACCTCATTTATCCGTAATTATTTGACAAAAGACCTCGTGATGCGTGAGGATATGTACCTATTTCAGAAGCAGGGCAGAGAGTATAAAGTCGTTGATAAAGGCTGGGAGTCAGTACGTGATCAATTGGTCAATATGCGCGTCAACGGAGGGTTCCCATATATCAATGTTATTGATGGCGATTTTCAGGGCAATGGCGAACTGTATTTAAAACATATGTATGAGGAAATTGAGCTGGATACAAAGTATTTGGAAAAAGTCCTGCCTTACTTACGCTATCTCTGGGGCCGGTCGGTTCACCTTGAAACCATTTATGATAGCAAATCTGTTCTGTTTAGTTGTGCTGATAGTCAGGTGTCGCGAAAATATTTACGATAAACGTGCACTGGTTAGGCTAGAGGGTGGCTGCATGGTAAATTGGTTGACTTATTGATGATTTAGATAGGGTGTAGTGCGTTGCATATTGATGCCTGACCACAAGGGTGTTGTCAGTCTTGTTTGCTAATTCGGTAGCTAATACTGTCCTCAATAAAATATATACCCCACGATTCAGACAGCGGTCTTAAACTCGTGGGGTGTAGTGCGTGGATTGACATAAATCAGGATGGACATTCTATATTTGCGGCTTCAGTTCAAATCAAAACGGTCTTTAATAGCGAGGAATGTAAAAAAACAGCGTAAAAATAATGTCGAAAAACCATACAACGTGGTACAATAAAAATGGTTTTAGCCAATAGAAAATGTTTTAACGGTATGTGTTTAAATAGGGTTTTAATTCAAATAATGGAGGTTTTAACATGTCAAAGCAAGTTGTTGAGAAAGTCGTGGCGGACGCAGTTGTCCAGAGAGTTAATGAGATGGTCCATACTTATTTTAGAGAAATTAGTCAGATTCCAAGAGAGTCTGGTAATGAAGCGGCGATTGCTGACTACCTTGTCAGCTTTGCAGCATCACTCGCGAGTGAAGGCGTTACATATGAGCGCAGCAAGCATGAACCAATTGACGGTAAAACGATCTATAATCTTGTGATTCGTAAGCCTGGGACGAAAGGGTACGAAAACCTCCCGCCAGTGATTCTTCAAGGTCACATGGATATGGTGTGTCAGAAAGAAAAGAATTCGACACATGACTTTACTAAAGATCCGATTGAAATCGTGATTGAA
>JAVBKF010000022.1:0-8367 GCA_031554215.1 Caryophanales bacterium | reverse complement strand
GATCGGATCTAGATGCCCCTGACAATTTGCACTATAATGAAGTTGTAGTCAGTCAAGAATGAATAGAAATGGAGATCGATATGAAAAAGGTCGTTGTAGCAGGTGCAATTCCGCAAGCAGGGTTAGAGATTTTGCAAGCAGCTAATCTGGAGATTGATCTATTTACAGGTGAACAATTGATTTCTGAACAAGAGTTGATGGAGAGGGCTAGGGATGCTGATGCAATCCTCAGTTTGTTGTCAACGCCAGTGCCGCAAAAGGTAATAGATGCGGCAGATCATGTAAAAATTATTGCTAATTACGGTGCTGGTACTAATAATATTGATTGTGACTATGCCAAGGAGAAAAGTATTTACGTGACGAATACACCACATGCTTCTACAGCAGCGACTGCTGATTTGACAATGGCTTTGATTTTGGCCAGTGCACGACGAGTAGCAGAAGGGGATCAATTATGTAGGACAACTGGATTTAATGGCTGGTCACCGCTTTTCTTTTTGGGAAGAGAAGTGACTGGCAAAACACTTGGGATTATTGGGCTCGGGAATATCGGACAGGCAGTTGCGCGGCGTGCAGCGGGGTTTGATCTTGAGGTTCTATATTATTCACCCGAGAGAAAGAGCAGTGAGATAGAGGTTGCCTGTAAGGCCACTTATGTGCCGCTCGAGGAGTTGCTTCAGCGTGCTGACTTTGTAACGCTGAACTGTTCGTATAAGCAAGAGATGGCACATATGATTGCCGAGCCACAGTTCGCGCTAATGAAGCCGACAGCATACCTAATTAACGCTTCGCGTGGACCAATTGTGAAGGAATCGGCCTTGGTGAAAGCACTAACTGAGAAGCAGATTGAAGGGGCAGCACTCGATGTATTTGAGTTTGAACCTCAAATTGGTGAGGCACTGAAACGAATGCCAAATATCGTCCTCACACCACATATCGGCAATGCAACATTTGAGGCAAGGGAACAAATGGCGTGTATTGCAGCGAGTAACGTTGTCCGTGCGCTAAGTGGTGAAAAACCATTATATATTGTCAATCATTTGGCGTAATGAAAAGATAGCCCCACCTGCATGATCATTCATGCCGAATTTTGTATGAAACTACTTCGGAATTATTTTTCATGAGTGTTTTTTGATTATGAAATGGTGAGCACAAGTGACGATTGAAAAGGCTACCTAGCCTCTGGGCCGAAGAGTGAAACCCTTCTGCTATAGATTGCCGCTCGTCAGGCACACAGGTGCTTTTGGAAAATGTACTAAGGAAACAAGCGTGGAAATGTGTTATAACTATATACATATAATAAATTTTTTGAGCGAAAATGGTTTATAGAAAGGTACGAATTCATGTCTAAATTAAGCCTGACAAACTTTCAATTAAAGCTTATTGGTGTCTTCTTAACCATCTGTTATTCTCTCAGTACGTTCCTTGAGTTACCTGCCCCGGTTGGTTGGCTTGGTGCACTTGCAGCCCCTATTTTTGTTTTTACAACGGTGGAAGGATTTAAGCATACAAGCAGTGAGTCCAGTTACCTTTTTCGGTTACTAGCGGCTTTCTGGCTGATGGGGATTTGCAATCTCATTGTGACGCAAGCATTGCCTAGCAGTGAATTCCTCGTGCTTGGAAATGTTTTTGGCACCCTGTTTCTGACAGCCTTGTATATATGGATTGTCGACCGGCTCATTACTTACATCAAACAGCGAAATGTGGTAGCAATCATTTGTGCTTTTATCTGGTTGTTTATTCCGGTTCTAGTATCACTAATTCTCGTGCTGCTAGTCGGACACAGCACTGCATTGTCTATGTATGTTACTGTCATTCCGAACGTATTCTTAAATGACAGCAGTGTGACCTTGATCTTGCTAGGATTATTATTTTATATTTTTTACCAAAAAAAATATCTACAGATTGCTGCACTGATCGTTGTTTCAATTACGACTTTGATTTTACAACCTGCGGGCATAGATATCTTCACAGAGGGCTATCAGTGGATGATGTTGTTTTCGTCAGTATTCATTGCTTTTTATAATAGTAAGCGAGGGAAGGATGTTAAATTGTTCTTCTACCTCATCTATCCAATCCAATTGTATCTATGCTACTTGATTTACGTTGCGCAGTGATCGTCAGAGCGTCCCCTTATTTACTTGCCGATAAACCATGGCAGGAACTGAAATATAATTAATCGAGAAAAAAGAGGTAAACAATATGAACCGAAAATTGGTTAGTGTCATTGGAATTGGTTTTGCCATTTTTATGGCTGTTTTAACAGTGTTTCATTTCAGTGAAGGAAATAAATATGAATATCAAATTACAGCAGCTGGCATTGTCCTTGGTCTAATCCCAATTATTATTGAGCGCGTATCATCATTTCGCTTCAAAATCCCTGTCGTTCTTGCCTACTATGCTTTTCTATTTTCAGCATTGTATCTAGGATCGGTTCGCCATTTCTATAGTCTTGGGTGGTGGGATGTATTTCTGCACTTGCTTAGTGGTGTACTGATCGGATTTGCAGCATTTGGTTTGCTGGAACGGATGATTCTCCCTGAAGCGGCACGTGCAATAGCTCGTATGCTTGTCTTCCTGTTCGTCCTTGCGGTCGCTGCACTTGGCGGCGTCTTCTGGGAGATTTATGAATTCTCTGCTGACCACCTGATTGGCACAACCACGCAAGGTGGCGGCAATCCCGACACAATGATTGATTTAATTGCCGATACGACAGGTGGACTCGCCGCGGCAGCGATTAGCACAATTCGCTGGAAACAGGACTTAAGGTAAATTTAGGGGTTAGTTGATTCATTAACGAAAAAAGGGCTGGGGAATTGACCGGATGGAATCCAGATGAACCCCAGCTTTTTTCTTTCGTATTTGTCGTTGCATTTTTTTGTAATCTAACCGGCTGAGCTGAATGTAAATCAAGTAATGATTAAGCGGTATGATTCCCTCGTAATGTCCAAATCTGATACACCATATAGGCAGTTGCGAATACTGTTAAGTAGGTTAATATTCTCCACCCTGTTTGTAAGTATGACCCTATTGCTACTTGAGCTGATTCACTTGTTAGAAAAGTCCTATAGTCAATGCAAAAATAGATTACAATCACAGCAAATAGCATGGCAATCATTGTTCCACCTACAAGTTTGCTTTTAGTTTGTCCATTTTCAGCGTTGTACTGCGTTGCCCAACCATCCATTCGATTGGTTGATAATTTTCCTAACCATACATTGATGAAAGTAATGAGATTAACCCATAGATAAATCTCTGGACCAATTAATAAAGCGGCTACTATCACATCAACCCTTCGATGCATCGGTGTTTTTAGGGCAAGCAGAACATTTAATATTGAAGCGACGATAATCGGTGTGATCCAAATCCACGACCAATGAAACTGA
Organism: Caryophanales bacterium; assembly: GCA_031554215.1. GTDB lineage: Bacteria > Bacillota > Bacilli > JARBTR01 > JARBTR01 > JAVBKE01. Next base: position 4,981 of record JAVBKF010000022.1, on the reverse strand, counting down.
TCGGTGGCTATGGCTACGCCTAGCAGACAGAAAAACAAAATCCTAGTCATCAGATCCAAAGCGCTCTTCGCTTGGGCTCGCCATATTTTCCCAATGTGTCGCGACTTGACACCGATATCGTTATTTGTCAGCAGTTCAACGGTTCCAGATTGCCATTTGTTTCGTTGTTGGCGAAAGGTGTGATAGGACTTCATCGCATCAACAAAGCATCGGGCAGTTGGGCTTACAAGCGTTTTCCATTTTTTCTGTATTTGCCAGGTTAAAAGCATATCTTCAACATCACTTTCAAACTGCCAAGGTCCATCAAGGTGGTTATCATCAACGACACTTTGCAAAGCTTCGGGTCTGAACAGCGTAGCTTGTCCACCTAATACATACGTGCTCCCACCGCGGTATTGAAGATTCAGTAACCAACTGGCCATATCCTGCTTCTGTTGGTGGGTCCACCATCTAGAGATTGGACCACCATAGGTGCCACTTGCCAATTTTTCCTCATAATTGACATCATCCCTAGGGATAAGCCTTCTCTTCTTAGGCATCCTCATCGTATACTTGGCCATGACTCCGCCGATATTTCGAGAACTCAGTAGCCCGTCCCACAAATGAAGTAAGGCATTGGGCGCAAGCCTGCTGTCTGCATCCATCCCAAGTATAGCTTTAACAGATTGCTTGTAGGCTTCTTCTGTTGGGGTTAGTGCAGTGCTATATAAATCAAGTGGATCACCATAGATACTTTTCCACCCTGTGTTTAAAGCACCAACCTTACGTTTTTTATTATTCTTCGTTGTCAAAACCGTTAAACGTAAGTTGAATTCGTCGCCTGCTGCCTGCGCCATTTTCTTCGTTCGATCAGTACAATTATCTGTAATGACAATCACATCTAGTTCAACATTTTCTGGCAAAACCTGTTCAGCGATCCCCTCTAAACAATCACGTATAGATTTTTCTTCGTTATGTGCAGGTATGAACGCAATGATTCTTGGTTTCCAAGAAGGGTCATTTCCTAGTATAGTTTCTGTTTCAGAATTCTTTGCTTTATCCGCTGTGCCAATTAAATCTTCCATTGTACCCTCCATCTTGAAACGAATAGCGCTTCACAACCATTTTTTACTTGCATCCATCTAACCTCACCGAAACAAACTAGAAGATTTAAGATAAATATATACGCTTTGATTAGAAATATACCGCTTATCTAGATTGTCGTATAATTCGGCAACCGATTTGACGAATCAATCATCAAAGTCCAACCGGAGAAATCAGAAGCTAGATGACTGATGTTAGCTTTTTTATCTGAGATGGTGCTGAAAATAAAAGGTTTGATAAAATATTTGATGCACCATATCTCCAAGTAAATAGGATGCTAACCACTGCTACAGTCAGCTCTATACCCTGTTTCTAGTGGAAACGCCTGCCTATGCCTCGCTGTGAATCTCGTACTTTACTAAGATATCCCTGATTATCCTTAAGAATAGGGTTGTTAATATGGTCAAAGTCTTTTAAAATTAGATATGAATGAAGAAAATTTGAAAAGGAGCAGATATGATGAAAGTATCATTATTTACGACATGCTTATCCGATTTCATGGCAGCACGTGTGAGTATCGCCACTGTTGAAGTCTTGGAAAAACTAGGCTGTGAAATAGTTTATCCTAAAGAGCAAACTTGTTGCGGTCAACCGACATTCAACAGCGGCTACGTGAAAGAGGCGAAGAAAGCATTTAGACACATGATCGAAGTGTTTGAAGATGCTGAATGTGTTGTTTCACCATCAGGTTCATGTATTACTATGTTTAAAGAGTATCCGCACTATTTTCAAGATGAACCAGAATGGCAGGAACGTGCACAGAAGCTTGCTGACAAGTCTTACGAACTGACACAGTTTATTGTTGATGTGTTGAAAGTAGAAGATTTAGGCGTGAAGTTACAAGGTAAGGCAACATACCATACATCATGTCATATGACACGCTTATTAGGTGTTAAAGAAGCACCGTTTACGCTTCTATCAAATGTACAAGATTTAGAACTAGTTGAATTACCATTTTCAGAGCAATGTTGTGGGTTCGGGGGGACTTTTTCTGTGAAAATGAGTGATATTTCAACAGAGATGTTAGAGGAGAAAGTAGACAATATTCTTTCTGTGGAGCCAGATTATCTGATAGGTTCTGATTTTCCATGCCTCATGAACATTGGTGGTATGCTCAGCCGTAAAGGATCGAATATCAAGGTGATGCATATTGCCGAAGTACTCAATCTGTAAATGATGAAATGACAATATCGTTGTCCGGTCAAGTGACTGTGATCAATCTATTGCAGTGTTTTCATCAGCGATAAGGATCAGTTAATCATCCTGTTTCAAAACATCATATCAAACCGTTGCTCGTTTAGAGGTAACTAGAAATAAAGGAGGATAGCCAATGTCTTTAAAAATTTCAAACGACAAATTCCATAAACGCTTAGAAAAGAATCTGGAAGATGATTATATGCAAATTGCTATGATCAGAGCACAAAATCATATTAATGGCAATCGTAAGCGGGTATACGCTGAACTTGGTCACTTTGAAGAGTGGCGCGGTCTCTCGGAAGAGATTCGTCAGCATACGCTGGAGAACTTAGACTACTATTTGAATCAGTTCTCTCTGAATGTTGTTAAACAAGGTGGTAAAGTATTTTTTGCGTCTACACCTGAGGAAGCAAATACTTATATTCAGAAGATCGCAAAAGAGAAAGATGCCAAAAAAGTGGTAAAGGCAAAATCAATGGTGACTGAGGAGATTGGTCTTAACCACGCGCTTGAAGATATTGGGGTCAAAGTTGTTGAAACTGACCTTGCTGAATTTATTCTCCAAACAGATGATTGCGACCCGCCTTCACATATGGTTGTACCATCACTACACAAAACAAAAGAAAAAGTGCGTGACGTATTTCGTGATAAACTTGGTTACGACAAATCTGAGGCACCAGAAGAACTGGCGCAGTTTGCTCGTGAGCAATTGCGCGATGAGTATCTGACAGCTGATATTGGGATTGCTGGCTGTAACTTTGCAGTTGCCGAATCAGGTAGTATTTCGCTTGTCACGAATGAAGGAAATGCTGACCTTGTTATGTCTTGTCCTAAAACACAAATTGTTGTCATGGGAATGGAACGGATTGTGCCGACATTTGAAGAGTCTGATATTCTGATCAGCCTTCTATGCCGTAGTGCTGTTGGTGCAAAACTAACGAGTTATATCACATTTTTAACAGGAGTCACTGAAGAAGGTTCAACGGATGGTCCGGATGATTTCCATGTTGTCATCATTGACAATGGTCGTTCAAAGATTCTTGGAAGTGAGTTCAAGTCTATTTTACAATGCATTCGCTGTGCAGGTTGTCTGAACATCTGCCCAGTCTATCGCAAGATTGGTGGACATTCCTACGGTGCGATTTACTCAGGACCTGTGGGCTGCGTACTGACACCACTATTGGGTGGATATGAAGATTTCAAAGACCTGCCGTATGCTTGTTCACTGTGCGGGGCATGTACTGAAATTTGTCCAGCTGGAATTCAGCTACACTCATTAATTCACAAACACCGTGAAATTATTTGTGATGAAGAAAAAATCTCGCCAATCATCGAGAAAGGCATCATGAAAGGGTTTACGATCTGGGCTAAATATCCATGGTTTTACCGGATGAGCACAAATATGTTGCCTTTACTATCAAAGCCACTCGTGAGAAATGGGAAAATTAGTAAGGGTTTTAGTATCCTCAGCAATTGGACAGATAAACGTGACCTACCAACATTTGAAAAAGAGAGATTCCGCGATTGGTTTGAAAAGCGTGAGGAGGCGAAAACTAAATGAGGGAGTCAAATATTTTGAATCGCACTAGCTTTTTAAAGAATGTTTCTAAAAGCCTTGGACGTGAAATGCCAACATCGGTGACGCGTCCAACGTACAAAAACGATCCGCAAATGAGGGTGCTAGAAAACTGTTCTCAAGATGAATTAATGGCAGAGTTCAAAGTACAAGCCGAACAAAACTTAACAAAAACAACGATCACTGATACAAAGGGATTGCCAGCTGTTCTAGCTGATATGCTTCAACTTCATGGTGCCGGATCGACAATTATTTGGAACGACGAGCGTTATGCAGCGCTTGGGCTTTCTGATGTGTTAAAGGATGCTTACGTATGGGATCGCAATAAGGGCGATGAAAATACAAAAGTCGCTAATACAGCGAAGTATGCAGTTGCTTTTAGTGAAATTTCGATGGCAGAAACGGCAACAATTACGCATTTCCACACACCAGATCGTGGACGCGTGTTCAGTTTCTTACCAGAGAACTACATTGCGATTATTCCGAAAAGCACGATTGTACCAAGAATGACACAAGCAACAACGATGATTCACGAGAAAGTTGAGGCAGGAGAAGTATTGTCTTCTTGCATCAATTTCATTTGTGGACCAAGTAACTCAGCGGATATTGAACTGAGTAAAGTAATTGGCGTTCATGGACCACTACGTTCATCGTATATTGTTGTCGATGATATGTAAATTGTGCTACTCTCAGTATTAAAGAGACAAAGGGCCTCAGGTTTGGGGCTTTTTTTGTGCAACATTCACGCCACGGCATGATGAATGCAGAATGATGACTGGGCTAGGAAGAATTGGCACTCGTATTGTTCACCATCCGGCAGGAGGCAGTACTAGTGCAGTGACGCTTGGCTGTGGTTTAGGGTTTTGAAGTTTGCGAGTAAGCTTACGTTACTGTGATTATTCCGTGCACAATGACGAACAAACACGAAATACCTATTAGCGGTGATTAAATATCTCTTGAAGTAAGTGTGTATAAATAAAAACAGCTATGTACATGACCATTGAAGTGGGCATATGCATAGCTGTTTTTGTATGAAAGATTATTCTACAATGCCATAGAAGCAGCGTTTTGGAGAATTGACACGCCCTTCTTTAACAAGTGATTTAATCATTTTGTCCACTTCTT
>JAVBKF010000209.1:0-22112 GCA_031554215.1 Caryophanales bacterium | reverse complement strand
CCATATTTTTATCTACGGATTATCATAATTGATGTGTAAACTAGCAATATAGAGGACAAAAACATAGGGTGAACATAAATGATAAATTACGTTAAGATGGATTTGTTTCAGAGCCCTGCGCATGTACTTGTGAACGCAATTAATACAGATGGTGTAATGGGGAAAGGTATTGCGAAAACTTTTAAGAGCATCTATCCAGAGATGTTTAAGCAATACCAATATTACTGTGAGAAAGATATGCTGGCGGTCGGTAAACTTTGGGTCTATAAAACGCCTAACAAATGGGTTTTAAATTTTCCAACCAAAATTTATTGGAGAAACCCTTCAAAGCTCGAATATATAGAAGCTGGGTTACAGAAGTTTTTTGAAACCTATGAGGAAAGAGGCATTGATTCAATTGCTTTTCCGCCGCTCGGATGCGGTAATGGCGGACTTGATTGGGAAAGCCAAGTTAAGCCATTGATGGAGAAGTATCTGAAAGATTTGCCCATTGACATTTATATTCATTCAATATAAGAAGATATTTTACCATTTCATCTTCCTTTTATTGAAATAATACTATAGAATAATAAGAAATTAGATAGGAAGTGGTCATAATGTGGTCATTGTCGTTTTTAACAGAAAAAGACTTCACTGAGCTTGTCCAAGCTACCATTCAAAAGTATAGTGAAAAATTTGAGTCGTTCGACTTGAAAAAATTCAATAATAACCTAGTTGATCCAGTTAAGCTGATATTTGATAAGACTGTTTACCATTCAACTTGGGATGAAGTTGTGAAAAATGAAATCTATCGCCAGCGCGATAAATCAAATAATAATGACATTGGTTATTTTCATCAGAATTTTTTCTCTTATATAGAGGGATGTTCTGTTCCGACCTCTGGGTGGGATGTGATTTATCAAAATAAAAATGGAATTGTTTTACCTGATGGAGAAACTGTACATACAATTTACGTTGAGATGAAAAATAAGCATAATACTATGAATTCCTCATCAGCTGCTAAAACCTATATAAAAATGCAGGATCAGCTTTTAAGTGACGACGATTGTGCTTGCTTCCTTGTTGAAGCAATTGCAAAAAAATCACAAAACATTAAGTGGGAAGCATCTATTGAGGGAAGAAAAGTCCAACACAAAAGAATTCGTAGAGTAAGCCTAGATCAGTTTTACTCAACTGTAACTGGTGTAGACGATGCTTTCTATCAAATTTGTATGGTATTACCCTCAATTGTTAAAAAAGTTGTTGATAGTTACGCAGGCTCTATTGTTCCACAGGATACAGTGTTAGAGGAATTAAAGGAATTAGCTAGGCACCAAGTAATGGATTCTGATGAAATGGCTTTTACTATGGCTGTCTATCTGCTAGGATTTAGTTCATATAATGGGTTTCAAAAATAAAAAAAAAACTCAGAAAGCTGAGTTTTTGATATTTTATTCAAAGAATTAACAATTGATTTACCGATTGCCTCTGCAAGATTTACTGGGACAGCATTACCAATCTGTTTATACGCATTCATGAGAGAACAATCAAATTCCCAGTCATCAGGGAAACTTTGAATTCTGGCATACTCTCGCACTGTAAATGGTCTAGTTTCATCCGGATGGCATCGTTCTGTTTGCTTTTGGGCAGGCGAACAAGTAAGAGTCAAAGACGGTTCATCCCATGATAATCTTCTTGCCATACCTGTTCTACCACCGCCTGAGTAGTAACTTTTCCCCATATACTCTTTTGCAATCTCGACTGGCAAGTCTCTCCAATAACCTCCAGCAGGCACTAATTCTAGAACTTTTCTTTTTGACTCAGGATATTTGGCACCCTGAGAAATTGGAACATCTTTTAGCACATCTTTTAATGTCTGGGGTTTTCCAAAGGGCTTTGGAAATTGGAAGTTACTTTTAATCTGATTTACAAGATCTTTTCTAATTCCAATAATCACGATTCTTTCACGCTTTTGAGCTGTTCCATAATTTAATGCTTTTAGTACAGTCCATTGAACAGAATAACCAATATCTGAAAACACTTTTAACATTGTAGAAAGAGTCTTGCCCTCATCATGGTTAACCAGTCCCTTAACATTTTCGGCCAAAAATATTTTTGGCATTAATTCCTTCAGTATCTGTGCATAGGAATAGAATAAAGTACCACGAACATCTTCTAGTCCTCTTTTTCTTCCAGCATAACTAAAAGCCTGACAAGGGTATCCACCAGAGAGTAAATCTAGCTCTCCAACCCCAATATTAATACGATTTAAGATTCCTTTGTTTGCTAACTGAATAACATCTTCTTCTATAATATTCCAATCATTGCGGTTTTTTCGAAGTGTTTGGCAGGCGAATTTATCATTTTCAACTGCACCGACCGAATGAAACCCAGCTTTCTCAAGACCAAGTCCTAATCCACCAGCACCAGCAAAAAGCTCTAACACTTTATATTCTTTATTCGCAACTACATTTTCCACTTCTGTAAAGTTATAGCTCTCGTAGTCTTTTGCATTAAAATTATCGCCGGATGTAAATTCTTCAAAATAAAGAGCCATTTGATCTTCAATTAAGCTATCATTCATTCCACTAGAAGATTCAAGAATATCTTCAAAACTCACATTTAAAATCTCGCATAGATCAAGGACATTCTGCTTAATTGGAGAGTAGTTTTCAGAGAGGATTTTTGACAATTGGCTCTTATTCATCTTCAATTTTGCAGCAAGCTGATTCTGAGTATTAATCCCGTTAGATTTCATATGTCGATGAATCTTTTCCTTATTAAGAACAAGCAAAATGAAAACCCTCCTTTAGTTAAAAATATTTTCAACTATTATAGGGTTTATTTTATATTTTCATATGTTTAATGTCAACAGTTAATTCTTTTTACAGGCTTAGTTATAAATTCGCCTGACGCACAGATGTGAGGGCAGAAATGTTTAGCTTTTTATTCCCCCCCATGTGGCAGTTTGCTGGATATATTTAAACCATCTGACCATCATCTTGATCTTTAACAAATTCGTAGTGGCAGCTGGATTAACCGTCTCTAAACTGTGAAGATTGATGTCTTAAGTAGTTTTAGCAGGTACATGCCAAGCTATGTTGATACCAATCCTTTATCCCCTGTTTTTTCTAAAAATACAATTCGTGCTATCACTTCTTTATGTTCTTTTGACATTGCAATTAATGACAGCCCTCCAAACAGCCATTCTATTTTTCTGGAATGTACACAGTGCATCTTACTTACCTAATTGCTTTGAATACTAGATAAGTTCACAATATAATTCTCAAAACGGTATCAGTAAACTCAACCAAACTTACAATAGAACATGTCCACAGCAGCATATGTCTGTCTGACCATCTATGAATTAACTTTCTTTTTATTAAACGCAGAAGGTACAAGTCTGTATGCTTCCTTCTTATCCATCTTCGTAATATACCTAGTAGCGACACGTTCCCCGCAGTTAGGACAAAATAAAGCGCCATGATGCATAGAAAAGTCAATTGTTCCTTCTATGATACGATCATTATACATTTTGACTAAGTTACTTTTGCCGACCTTCTGATACCTTGCTATTAGGAATTTACAGTAAGCACAACTAACTTCTAATATGTGGCTACCTCTAATCTTCTTGCAGTTTGGGTTTTGATAAACTTTCATATGTCACCATTCCATTGTTTCCTGTACTTCACCATAATCATTAGAAAATATGATAAGTTGCAAGCGTTGTTAGTTGCCATTACATTCGTGGTTGTAATCAAACAATACGCCAATGAACCAATCACCTATGATCATCTTGTTCTTGAAGGTGCTTTGATTGCCGCTGAACAAAAATAAATTAGCGATACTGAGCAATATTTTAATACACAGTCGTTGTGTCATAGTTTCCACCATGAGAGAAAATAGAGGTCGGCACAATGAAAGAATATCGATCTGTTTTGTGTCGTTGTCATTCAGCAGAACCACCATTCAACAGCTATTTCATATAACGATATTGACGCTTTATTTATACTATAATTCGATTATACAATCAGTTGTTCAATTCCTCGCATTTACTGTCATTCCTTATTGATCAATCCATTGCTAAATCTTGATTGAGTGATTGAGCTAAACTGCTAGTTTTTCATACATCAAAACTGTAGTTATCTTTATTATACACCTGAATGATTTTCAATACAGGCATGACAGCAATCGCTATTAAAATGCCGAGGTATTTCAGTAAAGAAAAGACAGGTGAGGGGGATAGAGTTTGTGAAAGCCGTATAAAGCAGTTTCAAAAATATTCCAGTCAGAACTTGTTGTTAAAGGGGCTATTTAACCACTTGACCAAAATTTAATCAAGAAAGCCTACGAAGTTTACCTAAATAGCGTACAGATTGCAGAAATATGTAGATTCCTAACAGTAAAAGGGTAGATTTAATCATGTTATAGCGTTATTGAAAAATGAGGGAACTTGATTGGGATCATGAGGTGATCCATAGATGGAAAAAATCATCTGAATGATTTGCCAATCAATATCAATAACTAGCTTAATCCGGCTATCTAAATCGCTCCATTGCCGAATAAATATCGGAACACCTCTGTTTTTCAAAAAAATATGAAATAAGTACTAAATCCTAGATTTAATAAAAATAGTGGATGAATCAATCATTTCATAAAACAAAATGTTATTAGAAATAGTTTTGGAAATATTACCAAAAGAATCTTGACCGTCACGCAACTTTACTTATAATCAGAATGGAGGAATGCTCAGCCGGTATAATACAGTCTCAGCAATAAATAAACTGTAAATTATATTCCGATTCGGCAGCTTTGTCGATTGAGCGTTATCTTGGCAAGGGCTTGCTTTGGGAATTAAAATTTTCAGAACTTAAACATCATTCACTATCAATGTTTTTCAGGTGCTATCACCGAAATCAAGTGATGGTCAGCGTGAGAACACTTATACAAGCGTAAGCATTTCTTAAAAAATAGTGAGGAGTGTTTTTTTTATGATATTTAAAATTTTGGTAGACAAGAAGTTTGCTTTGAAACAGATTGAATATATTCTGTCAAAAAATAGGTTGGTCATTCAAATGAGACGATCGATTAGAAAAGATGTTCATGTGAAATCGAGAATGTTTCCCTCTTTTAAGCTTCAATTAGGTAGAATTGGTAGTGTGGAAACAATCGAAAGCGTTCGACAGATTTCTTCATTAATAGTTCCTAAAGCACCTGGATGGAGATTACCGAAAGCAATAAACGAATCTCATCGTCTCCTGAAGGGGTTGTTGTGAGGTGGCAACAATGACCTATAATCCATTTGACCATCCAATCAATAAAGAGACTCTAGACAAACTGTTTGTGATTATCTATGAAAAATTAGAATTTGACGATAAACGGTTCCTTCAGCTGATGTTTAATATGCCAATTTCACATAGAGGGGTTCTCGAAGTTTTACTGATGGCGCAGGCTGCAAATACAATTGACTTATTGTTAGATCAACCAGTGGAATCGACCTTTTTAAACGAGGTTCTACAGGTACTGTATAATGATTTGGATTTGACGCTCCATTCACGAGACGATTTAGTGTACAATGCAAATGTAGCAATGACAAACTTAGAGAAGTTGCAGTAACCTCGTAGCGCTAATCGAGAGTAATCAGATATTCTTGTCATAATAAATTGAGTGAGGGTACAGTTACAGTCAGGATAGCGAGGCTATTTCGCCAGGATGTCACTAGTGCGTAGCTAGATGGTCCACGAGTTCTCCTCCACGTTTCTAAGTTTAAAGGCATGGAGGAGAAGATCACTTGAAATAACAATTAATTTTCAGTTGTTGTAAATGAATTAAAGTGGATAACGATCTTACCCGCTCAAGGATTATCACGTTCACAAGGTTTCATAGCTTTGTAAGAAACTTACATAACGACTCTAATTTTTTCTGATGATTAAATAGTTTCACGTGAACAAACTACAAATTATTGGGAAGCTCCATTTTTGTGAATAACGATCTGTAATTGATCAAGTCAGGTTAGTACTTTTGATTGGTACGCCTCAATATGAAGTGTCTAAGTAGCTATGTTATCAATAAAACTAAGAAGGATGAGATTTTTTTAATGGGTTTGTCTTAAATTAATCATTGCGAGGAAAGGCTTGGCTTGTACAAAATTAGATGGGACCCGAATAAATTGAGCAAGTTATTCGGTGGGTGGTTTCATTTCCTCATCAACATCTACTACATCTATTAATTCTTTTAAATCGTTTAATTCCAGCGCATCATAGACTTTTGCTAAAAGCTCAAGATTGATACTTTCTAATGAATGCCTTTGCCAGCGAGAAAGCGTCGTTGGTCTGCATTCGACTGTATCTGCTAACCAAACAACCCCCTTTTTTTTCTCTTTAAGTAATTGCCTAAGTTTAATTACAGTCTTTTTTGCCATGTAAGCACTCCAATATCGTATTGATTTATGCTTGAGACTAGCATATAATCAAAGTTATAAATATCGGTCAAACGATATGGTTATTATTTGTAATTAACATGGTAATTATTCATGAAACAGGAGGTATAGGTATAAATAGAAGCTTTGAGAGGCCAACAACAAAGATTGAACGACATTTAAATTAGAATTTCGAGCTGAAGTATTTGTAATTTATTGTTTCTCGAAAAAAAGCTTTGTCATGGTTTTCGTGATGAATTCAGCCTGATTGAAAAGCAGGATGTTATGTCAGTATGGTCTGTGGTTGAGTATCACGAATTATAAAGAATGCCAACCTCTACAGCTAATGGGCAATTCATTTTACAACTTACCCTGGTAGATGATGGTGGGCAATTAAAGTTGCAATTTATAACTCTACAGTTAATGAACGAAATTTGTTGTAAATCGTTCGTGCAAATGCTATTGTAATAAGTGGTATCAAAAAATGACTTTGATGATATATTTGCTGGTCGCGTCCTACAATACACACTGTTTATTGACGGGATTCATCTCGGAGATTGCTTATGACCTTTTCGCAATGTCTTAAAGGCATTTTTTTAGATTGCAGAGCTATATCTTTTTTATGCTATTTAAATTCCTTGAAACAGATTTCATAATTAAATAACGGTTGTTTTTATAAATGTCATTTAAAGCAGATTTGAAATTGGCGACATTTATAATATTTATGAAATTGCCGAAATAAAGCGAGTGGAATAGCAGAAATAAGGTATATGGATTTGTCATACATAGTAGGATGAATTTAGACAAAAGCCAGTAAAGTACTGGGGTTGAAAGTGGAAATCTTGATGCCGTTGATTAGTTTGTCTATTCTGTTATTGAATGTCATTGGATTTTAGATAAAACGCAATATTAACAATAGAATAGGGCGTATATCAAAAGTACCAAAAAATGCAACGATTCATTTACTAGAATAATAAAAAGGGAGTGAAATAAATGGTTAAAAAGTTGTTGAATAAAAAAGTTATCTCTATATTACTAGTTTTCAGTTTACTATTTGGTCTTTTCCCCACAGGAGCCATACCATCTGCGCTGGCATCAGCTCTGACGACATCGTGCGTCATCACGAATGATGTAACAGGCGAAGAAACAACCACCTTTGAGCCCGGCGATAAAGTAAAATATTCTTTTACACTTAGTAGTACGGATGGTTCAAAGATTGATATATACGAGCCGATAACCATCAATCTGGCGACAGATTTGGCGAATGCAGATGGAATTCAAATTACCAATCCTCATTATAATGGAACTGCAAGCTTACCTACAATTTTTGATACTCCGATGCTGACAGCAGTCGGCGAGCCGTACATCGAGGATGGTGTTGAGTATCAACCACATCGACTGAATTTTAACATGGACCCAGAAGCCATTGAAATTTATGAGCATTCAGGACTCATCTCGATTAGTTTTGATATTTTCTTCACAATTGATCCGACGATCGATGAGGATATCACGATCAAACCAATTACGATTGAAACATCTACGGATATTATCTATGACGGTAATCCACCAATTACGGTTGATGCACCAGAAGAAGCAGCGACTGGTGCTGTTCCGGGTGCAATGAAGACAGTTGGTGCTGTCTACCGGCCAGTAAAAGATGCGAATGGCCAAATCACGGGATATGATTATGTTGGAGAAGGTAGCTCAATCATTGTAGAAGAAGGCGATATTGTTCAGTTTTCAGTGGCACCAGTAAATAGCAGTGTCACAGAAGCTGCTGAAGTTGACAAAGTTTACGATGCTTTGCCAGATGCCTATGAAATCTATGATGGAACTGATCCAAGATTTTCAAACGAGGGATGGGAAGAAGATAATTCCTCATTACCAGCTACACCAGGTCATACGATTTATTCCTATGAATATCCAGAATTGACCGTCTTACCACCAAACTCTCCGGGCGGAACAGAGGATAGTAAAGTTAATTTATATGCTTCAATCACGGAGAGCCCCGATGGGGAATGGACAGACGAAGATTTGAAAAATGGTGCCACAGCATCAAATACAGACGGAGAAACAGGCCATATTGTTTCTGCAGGACCCGGAATTGAAGAAGAGGACAAATCAAGAGATATCGCCCTGAAAATTTATCCAGTTGCTACGTATGGACCAAATGGTAATGAAACTGGCAGTACCGAAATTGTTTCTGCCGGTGGAAGCGTCGCGTTTGAGATTCAAGTAACAAATCAAGGCACAGTGCCAATTACAAACCCTGAAATCATGGTATATGCACCAGAGGTTTATGGAGATATTGACAAAAATATTGGTACATGGGGAACTGATTGGATAGAGCAAGCACCTGTAACAACTGGTGGTGCAATATGGAGTGACAGGCTACGTGTTTATCGGGCACACGCTTCACTGGACTGGGAGGGAAACCCTGTCACAGTTGAGATTCAACCAGGCCAATCAATTTATGTCCCAATCGGATTTAAGATTAAATCAGATGTCTTGAGTAAGGATGGCGAAAGTAATCCTAAATACAATGACAAAGACTTTCATATCGGTGCTGAAGTTGCCTACTACAGTACAGAAGAAAACCTAGTGGATATAGATTCTACTGAAGACACGAATCCGCTGAATGACTTGTCAAGTAATACAGGAGATAGTATATCGTACAACATCAATGACTATGGCAACAAACCAGTGTATAAAGAGATTAATAATTATGTCACTGGGAATGCAAAAGGACCATTTCTATCAGACGAAGATGACTTCGATTATGATAAAGTGAGACTCGCTGATGCGCCAGATCCTGAGAACCAAGCATCAAATAAAATGCTGATAAAAGAGCGTCTCACTGATGATGCGAACCGAACTTTATTGAAAGAGTTATTTGGTGAAGGTCCAGTAGAGAATGAGCCGGATTTGATGAACAAAAGACCAACTAAAAGTAGCGGAGAGCTAACGTCTACCGAGAACTATATGATTTATGATATCTGGGTGAACAAAAATGGCACGGCAAAAATAGCTGAGTTTTTAAATAATCCGAATTTTTCAGAGGATGATTTCAAGAATAACTGGGTTGTACCAATTTTAGAAGACACACTCCCATCAGGTATGCGGTTAATGTCTTACACGGCAGAGCCAGAAGAGTGGGATCCGCCGGGCACAACGGCGAAGACGATCTACGGTATTGATGTTAAGCAATTCACTGGTGCACCTAAGGTCGATATTGACAACGATCCTGAGACACCATCTGAAATTATATATCAAGAAGGCTACTATCGTACCGATGATCTTGGTTACATGAATACAAGTGGTGTGGGAAATAAAACGGGTCTCGAGGGACAAATATCTTATAGTGATGACAGTGGAAATCCGCTAACAGCGACAGATGATCCACTACAAATCGCTGATGATGGGAAAAGTTTTTCTTTAGCATTAAGACCACTGGCGTCACAATTACCTGAAGCCAATGGTGGCGTTTACCGTCCAGAGTATTTTGAGAATGCCTACCGCATCCGATTCGCAGTTGAAATTGACCCAACTGTAACAGAAATTGACTACAATCAAATTTATCAAAATAAAGCCAGCTATACTTATGGAAAAGAAGTAAAAAATGTATCAGAACTAGGTGAACTTTTCTGGGAAGATACAGCTGCATCGGCATATGTGAAGAAACTTATTAAAACAACATTGCCATCAGGAGAGGAGACATGGGTTCCGGCAAATACACCAGTTCAGCTCGATCCAGACCATATGACTGTGTCCTACAAAATCCGATTACGTAGTGCCGGCGGTTTGCCAGCTGGCGCGATTAGTTTTGAGGATCATATTGACAAAGATGCCATAGGTGCCGTTGCTTCGATTTCCAATGTACATGTAGAAGGATTTGAAGGATCATCCGGATATGATAAGTATGGTGAACTCGTTGCTCCGTATGTACCAATACCCAATCCGGAAGATTATATCAATGTTGATTTATATGACAATACGATTCGAGTGGAAAATATTGCAGAATTGCCAGCATATCAACTATTCAATGTCACGTATGATGTAGAGTATGAAATCAATGAGAATGTTCAGTATGGTGATATTGTAGAAAACGAAATAAACACCGTACCTGTACAATCCATTATCCCACTTAAACTACAAGCGAAAAAAGTATCAATGGTTGAAGGCGAAGAAGGGTCAATTCCGCTGGAAGGTTATGAGTTTAAAGCTTATTACAGGGAAAATCCAGTGACATCTGATGATGCAAGTACTGCTGACGAGAGCCGGCCAGTCCTAGACAATGATGGCAATCAAGTCGTGTTGAATGACGCTGATGGAGATGGTGTCACCAACAGCTTCTACTATCTACCACCTGATTATAAAACGAATGCCAAATGGGACATTGTTTTGAAGGAAACAGTAGCGCCAACATCACCAACAGGTTTTGAAGATAACCTTGGCGAGGAATACGCATTCCGAGTAGCAAAAACCCTTGGTGGGGAGCATGATGGTGACTTAACAATTACCGACCCTGGCTATACCACGGACAATGGTGCGATTATCACCGACCCTAAAACAGGTGATGTAACAATCAAAGTGATCAACGAAGGGGAGCCAAAAGACTTAAAAGATATCAAGTTTGCGGTTAATAAAGTTGACGCTGACGATCATGAAGTACCGCTAACAGGCTATAAATTTGGCTTGTACTATCAGGATAAGGACGGGAAAGCAGAAGTGAGTAAACCAGTACTTGGTGCAGACAATCTACCAATTGTCATCACAGATGAGACTGACAAAGTGACATTTGCCCCGGCAGACTATGAGTCAAAATCCTCCTGGGAACTAGCACTAAAAGAAGAAGTAACCCCGGTTGGTTATTCTCAAAATGTCAATACCGAGTACCCGTTCGTAATTGAAAAAGATGACCAAGGTAATCTAGTATTTGGAGAACTGCCAACAGCAAGTGATATCGATGATATTGAAAATAATATGATCACAATTGAAAATGAAATAAACAAAACAGCCTTTAAAGTTACTAAGACAAAAGAAGATGGTATTACACCTCTTCCAGGGGCAAGCTTCACCTTGACAAGTGAGGATAACCCAACTGGAAAAGAGTATGAATGTGATGAGGATGGCAAATTGGAATTTGACCTCGAGCCAGGCGATTACACATTGACAGAAACAAAAGCGCCTGAGGGATATGCCCTGTCTGATACTGTCTACAATATCAATGTCAGTAACGAAGGAGAAATTACGGTAAAAGTTGATGGTGAAATTGTCAATGGCGATCATAAGCCAGCAATTTCAGTAATCAATACACCAATCCCTGAAGAACAGGATATTCCAGTCGATCCAGTCGATCCGGCAGTTCCAGTCGATCCAACAGATCCAGTAGATCCAACAGATCCAGTAGATCCAGTCGATCCAACAGATCCAGTCGATCCAGTAGATCCGACAGATCCAGTCGATCCAGTAGATCCGACAGATCCAGTAGATCCAGTCGATCCGGCAGTTCCAGTCGATCCGGCAGATCCGGCAGATCAAGCAGATCCAGTAGATCCAGTAGATCCAGCCGATCCAACAGATCCGGCAAATTCGACAGATATAAAAAAAACGAAAGACTTACAAAAACCTGTGCGTTCAGAAGGTGGTCCTGCATCAAGTTCAGCAGATCCAGAAAAAGCGTTAGTAGCTTTAACAACAGGTAATACAAATATGCCAAGGACCGGTAATACCAATTCAGCTGTATCTATGTCTGCAATGTTTATGGTTCTTCTCGGTGGCGGATTGTTAGGTCTGAAAAAGTACAGTGCTTCATTCAGAAAAGATTAGCTCTCCCGAGGAAAGTTGACACATGATGGCGGAGCTACTAGTAAGTTAAAAACCTGTGTAAGTTTTGTGAAAACTTGCACAGGTATTTTTTATGAACGTGAATGGTGAACCGAATCTGTGTAAGCGTCAGAAAAGCGTAAAACCAAAAACACCTAGAAACAATAGACTGACCCCAAGTACTGGGACAGCATGCAAAAAACACTTATACTGAACAGGATTGTTCTGGGGAAGAAACCGGGGGCAATTTATTGAGTTTTAATTGAATGCGTTCGTTGTTATAATAATAGATGTATTCATCCGCTGTCCTGTGACAGCTCTATTGTATCAGGAAAGAGGCTAAACAAATTGCCCGGTAGTGAGATTTCGATACTGAATGAGAAAGCAACATCTACTTTGTTAGTGAGGATCAAAATGGTAAACTAGACATAGGAGAAAATGCGTCTATCTTCCGTTAGGGGGTAAGTCGCCCATCGTGAATGAGTGGACTTCAACAGGAAAAGTAGCAATACGACAACAAGAACGGGAGCATAAACATGATAAAAGTAGTTTTCACCTATAGAACAAAGCACGAAGATTTACCAGAACTGATGGCGAAATTTGGGCAGTCTGCTGATCCGAAATTCGCTTCAGATGTGAGCAATGTTAAAATCGATCGATTTAGCAGGCGTGAGGGCGAATCCACTTACATTGTGCTAGATATTTATTATCATTCAGAGGAAGACTACCACGCGCGGACTGCATTTGAACGCAGTCAAGCTGATTGGAATACCATTTGGTTCAGTTCTGAAAACAAACATGAAGAAGTGTCGGTAGAGGTATTTGACGTTTTTTAGGCATACTGACTGCCGGTAGATTAGCCCGGAGAACAAGGCGTGTGGATGATCATCCTTAGTGTATTATTAATATTATTGATTATTTATACACAACTAATAACAGTTGTTTTATTTGAAATACCGCCAGATTACTTAGGTAAAGTTTACAAATAATCCTTGACATAGTAACTTAATCCGTATTATACTCATTAACAATATCAAAAACCTGATGATTAAACGAGTAGCTAATCAGTCTTTTCAGCGAATTGACAAACGGTGTGAGGTCAATAAGATGAGGTAGTGAAACGCATTTATGAAGGATTGCTTTGAAAAGTAAGTTAGTCTAGGGCGATTTCTAAGCTAACAAACTGTAGAGGCTTTGGTGGGTGGCCTTAACACATGCGAGGGGAACAAGGTACAGGCTTAATGTACACGTTCAAGAAGAGTGGTACCGCTGACAATGTTAGTCTCTTTGGATTTTTATGAATAAAAATCCAAAGAGACTTTTTTTATTCACCAGCGACTGTAGAAGACTCGCAAGCTGCACCTGACCAATTTTGATAGACCTTATCAATTGTTTAGTGTACCGCAAACTGACTGATGAAACAGGAAAAGGGGAGAGAACTAGGTGAAAGAGAAAATCGTACTGGCTTATTCAGGTGGACTTGATACAACAGCTATTATTCCATGGCTAAAGGAGCATTATGATGATGCCGAAGTGATTGCAGTCTGTGTAGACATAGGCCAAAAAGATGACTTTACGACGATTAAAAGCAGGGGACTTGCAACGGGTGCTTCTGCGTGTCATCTGATTGATGCAAAGACTGAATTTGTGACTGAATATGTATATGATTTAGTCCAAGCAGGTTGTACCTACGAAGGAAAGTACTTGCTCGGGACATCTATTGCCCGTCCGCTAATTGCCAAGAAGTTGGTTGAGGTTGCGAGGCAAGTGGGGGCAACAGCGATTTGTCACGGGAGCACTGGAAAAGGAAACGATCAAGTTCGTTTTGAAATGACGATCAAGGCATTGGCACCGCATATGCAGGTGATTGCACCTTGGCGACTCGATAGTTGGCAATTCCAGTCTCGTGAAGATTTGATTGCCTATTTACAATCGAAGAATATTCCCACACCAACACGAGTTGAAAAAAGTTATAGCTGTGATGCGAATATATGGCATGTGAGCCATGAGGGGCTAGAACTTGAAAATCCTTGTTTAGCACCAAACTATCAAAATATGTTGCAGCTATGTGTCACGCCTGAGGAAGCGGCCGATCAGCCGACATACATTGAGATTGGTTTTGAACAAGGTGTTCCTGTCAGAATTGATGGTGAAACCGTTTCGCCGCTTGAAATGATGAAAGATTTGAATACAATTGGCGGCGCAAATGGGATTGGTATTATTGATATCGTCGAAAACCGGATGGTCGGTATGAAATCAAGAGGTGTCTATGAAACACCCGGCGGAACAATTTTAGCCTATGCCCATAAAGAGCTAGAGTACTTATGTCTTGATAAGCAGAGTCTTGCTTTTAAAGACACTGCGGGGGTGAAATATGCTGAGTTACTATACCAAGGTGAATGGTTCACACCACTCAGATCGGCTGTGTCATTGCTGATGAAGTCTCTAAATAGTACGCTGACTGGTACTGTGAAATTGAAGTTGTACAAGGGAAATATCATTTCGCAAGGCGCTACGTCCGACTTTTCCTTATACAATGAGGCTATTTCAAGTTTTGTCACAGGTGATTTATATAATCAAAATGATGCACAAGGCTTTATCAATTTGTTCTGTTTGCCAGTTGAAGTGAGAGCGCTGATGCAGGAAAGGAATCAAGGATAATGAAATTATGGGGTGGACGATTTACTGGCACAACAAGTGCTGCGACAGATAGCTTTCATTCATCAATATCCTTTGACCAACGCCTGTATGAAGAAGATATTATCGGTAGCATTGTGCATGTGGAAATGTTGGGCAAACAGGCGATTATACCGGAAGCGGACGCAGCACTAATTAAGAAAACATTACAAGCGATTCTTGAAGATACAAAGGCAGGAATCATTCACTTTGATGAAAATGCGGAAGATATCCACATGAATATCGAAACATTGCTCATTGAACGAATCGGTTCAGTTGGAAAGAAGCTGCATACAGGGCGTAGTCGAAATGATCAAGTGGCTTTGGATTTAAAATGCTATATCAAAAACCAAATCAAAGAGATTAGCAGGCTCGTTGTGAACTTGCAAATTTCTTTGGTCGATATCGCTGTCCAACATACGGCCTCGTACATGCCGGGCTTCACGCATATGCAAAAAGCGCAACCGATTACACTGGCACATCATTTGATGGCGTATTACGAAATGCTCGCACGAGATGATGACCGCCTGACAGATTGCTACAGACGGGCAGACACATCACCACTCGGTGCAGGGGCACTCGCAACAACTACTTATCCAATCGATCGCCACTACACAATGGAAAAGCTCGGTTTTAGTTCGCTGGCTTTGAATAGTATTGATGCTGTTTCAGATCGTGACTACTGCGTGGAATTGCTCAGCGACCTGTCACTGATCATGATGCATTTAAGCCGTTTTTGTGAAGAAATTATCCTTTGGAGCACAAATGAATTTAATTTCGTCGAACTAGATGATGGGTATTCCACCGGCAGTAGTATCATGCCGCAGAAGAAAAACCCTGATATGGCAGAACTGATCAGGGGGAAAACGGGCCGGGTATACGGTGATTTAATGGCGACGCTGACGATGCTGAAATCGTTACCGCTTTCTTACAATAAAGATATGCAGGAAGATAAGGAAGCTGTGTTTGATGCAATAGATACAGTGAAAGCATGTCTTTCGGTGTTTACAGGGATGCTGGCGACAATGAAAATAAATGAAGCGCGTATGCTGCAGTCATTACAGACTGGATTTGTCAATGCCACAGATGCCGCTGATTGGTTGACGAAAAAGGGGATTCCTTTCCGTGATGCCCATGAAATCATCGGGCGGCTTGTGTTGTACTGTTCGGAACAGGGAAAGAGCATTGAAGGATTAACCATAGCGGAGTTTCAACAATTATCACCTGTTTTTGATGAGACGATTTACGAGGTAATCTCAATGAGCAGTTGTGTAGAGAAGCGAAACATTATCGGTGGTCCTGCTGGTGACATCATGAAAAAACACTTGGCGAATTGTCAGCTAGCACTTGCGGCGAAGAATGAGCGATCATGGCAATAATTCACTTGTCATAGCTGTAGCCATATTCACTAAAGATGGGTACTGTGATAAAAAAAGCTGGACACCTCTCCTATGGGGGTGTCCAGCATGTCAATGTTTACTATTTAGATGCTGCTTTTGCTTCTTTTTTGGCAACTTCGAGTTCAGCACGAAGCTGCGGTTCAGAGAATCGTGTAATTTCTGGTGCTTCGCCTTCATGTGCAATCTTATCAATGACTTCTTCTGCAAATTCACGAGAAATAAACATGACGCCAGTTTGTCCAGCTTCTAGTTTGTCGAGTTTCCGGTCGAAAACATCGCGTGCAAATTTAACTTCTTTTGCATCTCCGCGTGCACCAAGTGTTGTACCAATCATTCCGCCAAGTAGGATCCCGAATGGACCACCAAGGATACCCACAAACAATCCGATTAATCCGCCCTTATTTGTCTTATCTGACCCCGTCATATCAGCGTAATCTTCAATTTCAAGTTCACCAGCTGCATCACGGCGAACGATGGCGATTTGCTCTAACTTAATTCTACCTTCAAAGTGCGCTTTCTTAATTTTAGAAAAGGCTTTAAATGACTGATTTTCTTCTTTATACGAGAGTACGACGACTGTTTTTTCCATTTGAATACCTCCATTGGATAGAAATTATTGTATTTCAAATGTATTATACCCAGACTTTATGCTGAATAACAATAGTGGCTTTTGCCAGGAAGCGAAACCTTTTCAGTTCCCTTTACTGGTGTACGGTGCTGTTGTCGTAGCCATATGATAAAATAATCGTAGGAGACATCTCTTATTGATTCCTGACACTTGCTGATTGGTGTAATGTAAAAAGAATGTTGCAACAAATGGGGAGGCACCACTATGCTTGTTTTCAGAGATGCATTGGCATCAGATTTACCAATCATCATTGATATTTATAATTCAACGATTGCTAGTCGCATGGTGACAGCCGACACCGTACCAGTTTCGGTTGCTAGCAGGTCCGCATGGTTTGAGGCGCATACACTAGACCACCATCCGATTTGGGTGGCGGAACTGGACGGGGAAATCTGTGGTTGGCTAAGCTTTGAATCATTTCACCAGCGTCCTGCATACGTCCAGACGGCTGAAATCAGCATCTACCTTCATGAAGATTTTCGCGGGAAGGGACTCGGAACTGCTTTTATCGAAAAGGCAATGGCTAGCTGTGAGAGACTGCAAATCCGGACGTTACTTGGTTACATATTTGCCCACAATGAGCCAAGTCTCTCCTTGTTTAGGAAACAGGGGTTTGAGGTGTGGGCGCACTTTCCTGCGGTTGCAATTCTTGATGGGGTTGAACGGGATTTGATGATTGTTGGAAAGCGAATCTGGTAGCGTATCCCGGCAGTATTGGTCGATATGCGCTTGTTTTATGGTATACCAGCTGATTGACAGTAATCTGTTCAGTTTCAGTGCAGGCCCTTCCGAAATGGGCTGGTCTAAACAATTCTTGTCAGGGCGTAATCGTCGGTTCGGGTGTCACTTTTCCACGTTTCTGAGCGATACGCCAACTGATTGTGTAGACCAAACAAGAAATTGCGCCAAACGCGAGCATGGCAATCAGCATACCGGTTGCGCCAAGGATTGCACCGAGTGTAATCCCCAATGCACCAAGTAATTTGCATATTTGAAAAACGAGCCCGCTAACCGCGCTATACGAACCACGTGCGTGATCATCCATTAAGCTAGCACGGAAAGTTTGGCTGACCGGGACATAGATCATTTCACCAATCGTTTGAAGGAAGCAAAAGAAAATGAGGAACAATAGCGTGGTACTGTAGCCAAGCATACCAAACCCAATTGCTTGTAAAATGATCCCTACGTACAGAAATAGACGTTGATTTCGGCCACCGACAAACCGTGCAATGAACAGGGTGAAGACAACAATGAGCAAAGTGTTTTCAATCGCAATGAGACTGATGGCTCGGATACTATCTATGGTAAATGAAGCAAGCTGAAAAGAGTGAAATGTTTCATGAATATGAACAGAAATATAGTTTGTTCGTTGAAACTCTAAAGAGAAAATAAAAATGGTGGCAATTGACAGGAGCATGTAGGCTTTATCTACGAAGACTGCGCGGTAACTATCGACAACATGTCGAAATGTATTGACCTTTATGGCTCTTTTTGTTGGTTGATAAGTGTCTACTAGATAAGCTGAAATGAGATAAAGGTTCAGTAATGAAATAATCGTGAGGGAGACATACAATTCAAAACGGTGATGTGTATAGAAGAGGCCGCCAATCATTCCGCCAACCATCACACCAGCGTTCAGTGCCCAGTAATTAATACTATAAATAAATGCCCGTGTTTCAGCCGTACTGACATCAATCAACATGGCTTCTGCGGCGGGATTTGAAAGGCTATTCGCCGCACTATTCAGCGTAAACATCACAAATGTGAGCCAAGCAGAACTAAGCCAAGGAGAATTGGCCATTGTCATGAAGAAAAAAGTCGCACAACTTAGCATTTGCCCAATCACCATCACCTGTTTGCGCCCAAGCGTATCCGTTAAATAGCCACCATAAAAACTAACAACCACACTGACAGCCACACTAATCATCATTAAAATCCCTGTTGTTGATGCGCCAAAGTGATCAGTGAAGTAGATGGTCATAAATGGCCAAATCATTCCGCCAACCATTCGGATAAGGAAGGTGGTAATCACTCGGATTTGAATATTTCGATGTAATGTTAGAAATAAATTCATCGCTTGGGCTCGCCTCACTTTGTTCACTATTAATCGGTAACCTAATGAATACACAGACAATCTAGTCCTGTGATCCCATCGCTAAAATCCGCTCGACAAACGACTATCGAACGATCATTATATGCAGTTTTGTGAAAAAAAAGAGCCACCAAGACGATGATTGTCTTGGTGGCCCTAGTGGTTAATAATTGTAGAAAAATCTCTGTCTTGCTTACCATTACTTTCTATTCAGTAATCTGAGTAGCGATAAGAACAAGTTGACAAAATCTAAGTATAAATTGAGTGCTAATACAGGGATATCTTTATCTTTCACCCCATGAATCTTCATTCGGTTCACATCGTAAAGAATGTAGCCACTAAAGACAATGACGCCAATTCCGCCTAGGGCACGAGATGAACCTGAAGAAAGTGGAAAGAAGATGCCGAAAACCATGATTGCAAGCATCGTGAACAAAGCGACAGCTAGGAAGCTTCCTAAAAATGAGAAATTACGCTTTGAAATAAGTGCATAAGCTGAAATACCGACAAACATGACAGTAGTAAGGCCAAATACCATGGCAACTGTCTGTGCACCGATGGCACTCGCATAGTAATAAATTGTTGGATATAAAGTCATCCCTGAGATCAAAGTGAATGTGAACAAGAAAGTGTAGGATACTGCTTTCTTCTTTCTCATCGCAATAGCAGCGATTATCATTCCGATTTCAATTAAACTAAGTGGTAAAAATAAACTTTGCGGTAAGAACGAACCGACATAAGTCCCAAGTGTTGCAATCATTAAAGAGATTGTAAATGTTCGTAATACGCGCGCAAGACCATCGGTCTGCGATACAACAGTTGCTTCCATTATATATCCCCCTGAATTTGGTTTACGCTACTCAAAAAATGGCGCAAATATTTTAATCATGCATTGATGATTATACCCTTTTTTCCATCGATTTCAAGTCATGGTATGTAAATATTAATGCGTAGGTAACGCAGTTTGTGGATCATAGATACATCTCAGCCCGTTATTATTTGGTTTGAAGTTAGTTGCAACCAGCAGTGTTTCCCTGAAAATTCTATCGCTACTGGTCAGTGGGTCTTTTCGTAAACACACATATGACTTGATGTTTCGATCGTGATAACGGGGTGTGCCTCTGCACTTTCATTTCTGCAACTAGACACACGATTCGGCATTTGAACGGTGACTATTAAGCCAGATTTGCTACCATAGTTCTATGAACGAAACGGACCAGACCATCATTTAGGTTCACATTTGTAGGAGATTATTGTTGTGCCCGATTGACGATTGAATTTGGTTATGAGAAAATGACTTGAAAATAATTCTAGGTGGAGTGCACAATATGGCGTCATTTAAAGAGGAAGTACATTCAAGAAGAACATTTGCGATTATCTCGCATCCTGATGCAGGGAAGACGACGCTAACTGAGAAATTATTATTATTCGGTGGCGCAATCCGTGATGCTGGGACTGTAAAGGCACGGAAAACAGGGAAGTATGCAACGAGCGACTGGATGGAAATTGAGAAGCAAAGAGGGATTTCAGTTACTTCGTCGGTGATGCAATTTGACTATGATGGGTTCCGAGTCAATATCCTCGATACCCCAGGGCACCAAGATTTCTCAGAAGATACGTACCGAACACTAACGGCAGTCGATAGTGCTGTGATGATTATTGACGCTGCCAAGGGGATTGAAGCACAGACACTCAAACTATTCAAAGTCTGCCGGATGCGTGGTATTCCGATTTTCACCTTTATCAACAAAATGGATCGTCAGGGGAAAATGCCGCTCGAATTACTGGCAGAGCTTGAAGAAGTACTGGGGATTGAGTCGTACCCAATGAATTGGCCAATCGGCATGGGGAAGGATTTCTTCGGTATTTACGACCGTTTTCATCAACGTGTCGAAATGTTCAAGGCTGAATCTGAAAATCGTTTTCTACCGCTTGATGAGAATGGCCATCCAGTAGACGATTCGGCAATTGACAAGACCTATCTTGCACAAACAATGGAAGAAATCGAGCTGCTCAGTGAGGCAGGGAATGAGTTCTCGAGAGAGCGAATTGCTAGCGGAGAGCTATCCCCTGTGTTTTTTGGGAGTGCACTGACCAATTTCGGGGTTGAAACATTCCTCGAAACCTATTTGCAGTTTGCACCGCAGCCACAAGCACGTGCGTCATCAGCTGGTCAAATTGAATCAACCAATGAAGAATTCTCAGGCTTTATTTTTAAGATTCAAGCCAATATGAATCCGCTTCATCGTGACCGGATTGCCTTTGTTCGTATCTGTTCAGGTAAGTTTGAACGGGGTATGACGTTAAAGCTTGCGAGAACAGGGAAACAGTTTAAAGTCGCGCAATCAACACAGTTTCTGGCAGAAGAGCGTGAAACGGTGAATGAAGCGGTTGCCGGTGATATTATTGGACTCTATGATTCAGGAACGTACCAAATTGGCGATACGCTGACATCGGGTAAGCAATTATTTGAATTTGAACGGTTGCCGCAATTCACGCCAGAACTGTTTGTGCGAGTGAGTGCGAAGAATGTACTCAAGCAGAAGCATTTTCATAAGGGAATCCATCAGCTTGTACAAGAGGGCGCAATCCAGTTGTTTCAAACTGTCGGATTTGAAACCTATGTGCTCGGCGCAGTTGGTCAATTACAATTTGAAGTGTTCGAGCACCGCATGAAAAACGAGTACAATACTGAGGTACTACTTGATCATTTAGGTAATAAAATTGCCCGCTGGACAACAAATAGCGATATCGATGAGAAATTATCAAGTCAGCGGAGTCTACTCGCAAAAGATCGTTATGATCAGTTTGTATTCCTATTCGAGAATGATTTTGCGATGCGTTGGTTCCAGGATAAGCATCCATCAGTTGAATTGTATAACCCGATGGATGAACAAGAGTAAGTAAACAAACAATTGTCAAAATTGATTGCTGTAGCCTGCATGATGAAGCTACAGCAATCGTCTTATTCATGTAAAAATGTAAAGAGGAAGCGGTTACAATGGATCAAGAAAATGGAAATGGGCAAGTTCTTCGTAAAACGATTATTAAGATTGATGAAGCATTGCTCAATCCATCCCAACTCGATAGCTT
>JAVBKF010000234.1:0-14261 GCA_031554215.1 Caryophanales bacterium | reverse complement strand
TGCTTTAATTTTTTCTCTTGACGGTCTTTTCCCACAACATTCTTCCTTTCTTCAAAAAAATAGCATCGCTTTATTTTTGCCAATGTAGTGATTTTTGATTAAAAAATTTTTTGGGTAGGCATAATGGTAAGGGTGAATTGGATGGATGGATACATTTTCTATGGAATCATGTGGTTCCTAGCGATTTATACTTGTTTTTTTACGAATAGTGATTGGACTTATCGCAATCATTTTCTATGGTCGATTCTGTTGCTCATCATGATGTCAGGTGTGAGCACCTACGTTGGCTTGTTTCCGATCTCTGGCGCATTTCTGCTATCTTTTTGTCTGTTTGCTTATCGTGTTGGTCGGTATAACAATCGCCAGATATTTTCATTTGTGACGGGTGTTTGTCTTGTTTGTCTTATCGTTGTTTCAGTAAACTTGTTGCTCTTCGTCCATCCGGTCTGGCATATTTTTAATGACCGGGTGGTACAAGCTGTCTTTGTATTCTTAATTGTTTCGCTGATTTGCAAGCAGAAAATAGATCAATTAATTATCTTTGTTTTTGGGACAACCTTGGCTAGTTACCTGATGAGTATTGTCAGCATGAAACTAAGCGCGGAGCCTTATGACATCCATTTGATACTGCTGGACACTCTAGCAATTCTTTTCTTTATCACTTTTGTACAATTTCGCTTTGATTCACAGATGCAAAAATCTTATTTGTAGGGGGGGCGGTCGTGTCATGGAACTGTATGCGCAAGCAACTATCTTTGGCATTGGGTGCGGGGTTGTGATTCGTTTATTAATGATGCGAACCGATTACCGGCAATACCCCACATATTTACATGGGAAGATTGTGCATGTGTCACTCGGGGTGATTGCAGCGGGGCTCGGGGCTATTTTCATGCCAGCGATTCTCTTAAAAGATTATACAGCGATCACTTTCTTAACGCTTGCAGCCACGCAGTTTCGTGATGTACGGACAATGGAGCGAAATACGTTACTGCAAATTGATAGCTTTGAGCTGGTTCCGCGCGGGAAAACCTATATTGAAGGGATAGCGATTGCTTTTGAAAGCCGTAACTACCTCGTTATTTTTGCATCGCTCGTTTCGACAACCGTTTATATTTACGGTAATTGGTACCTAACGATTGGCGCGGTTGCAGCAATGGCAGCTCTTTGTAGGAAACTAATGAGTGGTCACAAGTTACGTGATCTTTGTGAGATTCATGCCGCACCGATTAAATTTATCGGGGCAGGTCTCTATGTGGATAACGTTTATATGATGAACATTGGTCATCCAGACCGGCAGGCAGAAGTCCTCGAATTTGGACTTGGTTTTGTGGTATCACCAAAGACGGTGAATACGAGACATAGCTTAGCCAATCTTGGACAGAGGCAAGCCATTTTGCATGATACAGCGGTAGCTTTAGGGATTTACCGGGACTCTGGAACGCCAAGTTTATCGCCGCTCATTAAACGAGATTTACAGGGCGGTCGAATCGGTGTGTTTATCCTGCCACAGATTCGCAACACACAACGAGCAATTGAAGTCATTGGCGCTGTTCCAGTGTTAGAAAATGCGATCAAAATGCCAGATCCGGATACAAATTAACGATGAGTGAGGGAACCCGAATGACTTTTGAAAAAAGTATTCTCGCAGTATTGACGGCTTCTACTACGAAAGAAGTACAGGGAACATGCTTCATTCGTTGTGAGTCCATTGAAGAACTAAATACAATTGCGGCTAATTTGGAGGCAATCCTCGACGGGATTGCACACAAAGTCACAGAAGAAATCTATGTGATTGTTCGCCATTAACATCGTGCGAGTAAAATAACAGCAGCTATCTGCCGTATTGTGGTCGTGATTGGTCATGATGACGACATCCTCTAGCGATGATCGGAACGCTCCTCGCTGATTCGGTTAAAAATTTGTCTATTGTGACAAGTCAGTTGTTCTGATATGATTACCTAAGGGATGTGCCTAGGAAAGGTAATTCGTAAAAATTTTGCATCAATTCACACGCTTGTTTATTGTCTATGATCGCAATGTGTCACGGTTCCGCTGTGAATTGTGCGAAATGATGCAAAATTATTTACGAAGCACTTGCACGCATGTCCTAGGGTGTGTCTGAAGAAGATTTAAGAAAGCTATATGAAGAATTTTCCACTGTGCTTTGCCCTAAAAAAGTCTTAGCAGTACGTTGTTGCTAAGCTTTGCTAGGGCGATGTGTGCTGTCCCTTCTGTTTGCTAAATCTTCGATTTAGAACAGAACGGCAGCAGTACGTTGTTGCTAAGCTTTGCTAGGGCGAGGTGTGCTGTCCCTTCTGTTTGCTAAATCGAAGATTTAGAACGCAAGCGGCAAATATTCACGGGTAATTTTGATTTTTCTACGATACGCTAATCTGTATCGCAGATTAGGAAGTAGCGTGTATGTCAAAACGGTCTGAAACGATAGTGAAGCAACTGTTGATGGCTTTCCGCACTAATCGAAAAATTCTTGTCAAACCCTTTCATAAATCTTGTTCAGACACACCCTAGTAAAACCTTCCACAAGTGGGAGGGTGTTTTTTATTGTTAGGAGCTGAAAAATATGGCAAAACCTGTTGTTGCAATCGTTGGACACCCAAATGTGGGTAAGTCAACGATTTTTAATCGTATTGTTGGGGAACGTGTCTCGATTGTTGAAGATTTACCTGGTGTTACTCGGGATCGTATTTATGGGGCAGGCGAGTGGCTCAATCATGAATTCAACCTGATTGATACAGGTGGAATTGACATTGGCGACGAGCCATTTCTAAGCCAGATTCGCTATCAAGCAGAAATTGCGATTGATGAGGCGGATGTGATTGTTTTTATGGCCTCAGGAAGAGAAGGGGTAACGGCCGCGGATGAGGAAGTGGCTAAATTGCTATTCCGTTCAAAGAAGCCAGTTGTTCTTGCTGTTAATAAGATCGATAACTTTGAGATGCGTGATTTGATCTATGATTTTTATTCACTTGGCTTCGGAGAACCATTTCCGATTTCGGGTGCTCATGGAATCGGTCTTGGTGATTTGCTAGATGCGGTTGTTGAACATTTTGGCAACTATTCTGTAAATGATTATGAAGATGATGTGACGAAGTTCAGTTTGGTAGGTAGACCAAATGTAGGTAAGTCCTCATTAGTCAACGCTATTTTAGGCGAGGAACGCGTCATCGTAAGTAGCATTGCTGGTACAACAAGAGATGCGGTTGACTCAATGTATACTTGTAATGGTCATAAATATGTCATTATTGATACGGCAGGTATGCGGAAAAAAGGCAAAGTGTATGAGAATACGGAGAAATACAGTGTTCTTCGGGCTTTAAGCGCACTTGATCGCTCGGATGTAGTTCTTGTTGTGCTAGATGGTGAGACAGGGATTATTGAGCAGGATAAAAAAATAGCTGGTTATGCCCATGAAGCGGGTCGTGCAGTTGTGATTGTTGTCAACAAATGGGATGCTGTTGAGAAAGATGAACGCACGATGAAAACCTTTGAGGAAAAAGTGCGTAATGAGTTTCAATTCTTGGATTATGCACCGATTGTTTTTCTATCGGCACTGACAACTAAGCGAATTCATACCCTGATGCCAATGATTGACATGGCATGTGAAAATCATGCGAAGCGGGTTCAAACAAATGTTTTAAATGATGTGATTAGTGATGCTGTAGCGATGAATCCAACGCCAACGCATAATGGAAAAAGGCTGAGACTGTACTATGTGACACAAGTGGCAATCAAGCCACCTTCATTTGCTGTTTTTGTCAATGATCCAGAATTGATGCACTTTTCGTATGAACGGTTTTTAGAGAACCGGGTACGTGATGCGTTTGGGTTTGAAGGTACACCACTTAAATTCTTTACAAGAGAGCGTAAATAGTTTAGGTTTGAAGCAATTTTCTGTATAATTGATTTGGACAGGTTTACTAGGTATGTCTGAGCAAGATTTATGAAAGAGTTTTGAGAAGAAAAATTTGATTAGCGCGGAAGAACCATCAACAGTTGTTTCAGACTGTTTTGACATACACGCTACTTGCTTCTGCGATGCAGATTTTCGTATCGTGGGAACATCGCAAATATCGAGCGTATTTGTCGCCTGCCTTCTAAATCTTCGATTTAGCAAACAGAAGGGACAGCACATCGCCCTAGAGAAGCTTAGCAACAACGTACTGCTAAGATTAAGTACAGCGGAAAATTCTTCATAAAGCTTTTTCAGGCACACCCTAGGGTATTGATTGATCTATATGGGCGAGATATACGCACCTTTTTGATTGATTTACAGGTTAAAGAGTGGTGGAGAAAGCAGTTTGGAATGCTCACTCGAAAGGCATCGTCCAAAGTGCTTTTTTTACCACTCTTTGCGAATGCGTTTTTAAAAAGGGAATCATGAAGGGAGAATATACGATGAAAAAAGTTGCAATTCTAGGATCAGGATCATGGGGAACAGCACTGGCAATGGTACTTGCAGATAATCAGCACGACGTGCGTATTTGGGGAATTGTTGAGAAGCATATTAACGAGATTAACCATACGCATACGAATAGCGATTTTTTACCGGAGGGCGTGACGCTGCCTGAGACAATAGTGGGTTATACTGACCTCACGAGGGCACTCGATGATGTTGATATGATTGTTTTTGCTGTGCCAACAAAAGCGATTCCAAGCGTTGCTGAGCAGGTAAATGCAGCTGTCAAAAGGCCAGTGGATGTGATTCATGTCAGTAAAGGAATTGAGCCAGACTCTTTGCTTCGTATTTCTGAGATCATTGAAGCAAATTTATCACCTACAGCGATGAAAAATCTAATTGTTCTTTCTGGACCTAGTCACGCTGAAGAAGTGAGTAAACGAATGATTACCACGATTTGTGCGACATCAGTGAATGTTGCAGCAGCAGAACTTGTCCAAGAAACATTCAGTAATCAATATTTCCGCGTTTATACGAACCAAGACGTCGTTGGGGTGGAACTGGCTGGTGCGCTCAAGAATATCATCGCAATTGGAACAGGCATCGTTTCTGGACTCGGTTATGGCGACAATGCAAAAGCGGCGCTGATGACAAGAGGACTATCAGAAATCACCTGTTTAGGGGTGAAAATGGGTGCAAATCCATATACGTTCCTTGGGCTTACAGGTCTTGGTGACCTGATTGTCACCTGTACAAGTGTCCACTCACGTAACTGGCGTTGCGGATATGCTCTTGGTCAGGGTAAGAGCCTTGATGAAGTGTTAGAAAATATGGGGATGGTTGTTGAAGGTGTTCGGACCACTAAAGCCGCTTATCAGCTTGCACAGAAGTATGAAATAGAAATGCCGATCACTTCAACATTATATGATTTGCTCTTCAATGGTCTTGATGTACGTGCAGCAACGGAACAACTAATGAACCGGACGAAGAAGCATGAACTAGGGAATTTATTTGAGTTGTTTGATAAGCAGTAAAGAATATGGCTATCGCATCACGCATGCAGTCCCTCAGTTTCGAGGTTGACTGTTTGCGTTTTTTTGTGTGCTGGGAAAAAGGCTCATGATTATTCACAAGCGTAGATGCCTTTCCTTTTTTACTTGACGAAATAAATGATTGAAATTCAGCTTATCTGAAAATATTTTATAAATAAAAGTCATAAATAGATAGGACAATGTCATAGATTAAATTGTCCAAGGTTTAAAGAGCAGAAATCGGGCGGGGAACGAGTATTTATGTGAAGTGTTCAGTAGGTATTCGGATTATCTTAGCACCTAGAGCAGGAGGGGAATCTCTTGGAAAAAATAAATGTTTTTCGAGACATTGCAGAAAGAACTGGCGGCGACATCTATTTAGGCGTAGTGGGAGCAGTACGCACAGGGAAGTCAACTTTTATTAAGAAATTCATGGAGCAACTGGTGTTGCCAAACATGACAAACGAATCGGACCGGATTCGCGCGATTGACGAGCTACCACAAAGTGCAGCTGGGAAAACAATCATGACAACTGAGCCGAAATTTGTACCGAACCAAGCAGTGCAGGTACAAGTTGAGGAGGGACTCGAAGTCAACATTCGCCTTGTCGATTGCGTTGGTTACACTGTCCCAGGTGCGAAAGGGTATGAAGATGAAAATGGACCACGCATGATCCAGACGCCTTGGTATGAAGATGCAATCCCTTTTCATGAGGCAGCCGAGATAGGCACTAGAAAAGTGATTCAAGACCATTCAACGATTGGTGTTGTTGTGACGACTGATGGCACGATTGGTGAGATCGCTCGTAAGGATTATGTTGATGCCGAAGAGCGTGTTGTCAACGAACTGAAAGAAGTTGGCAAGCCGTTTATTATGGTCGTCAATACAATCAACCCTGAGCACGCTGAGACAGAGAAATTAAGGCAGCATTTACAAGGGAAGTATGATATTCCTGTACTAGCCCTGAATGTTGAAACAATGCGTGAGAGCGATGTGACACATGTACTCCGCGAAGCGCTTTACGAGTTTCCAGTACTTGAAGTAAATGTTAACCTACCAAACTGGATTATGGTGCTAAAAGAGGACCACTGGTTGCGACAGAATTTCCACGAAGCAGTGGCTCATTCTGTGCAAGACATCAAACGATTACGTGATGTTGATCGCCTCGTGCAAGGTTTCGAGGAGTATGATTTCATTGACTCAGCAAGACTTGCTACGGTTGAAATGGGGCAAGGGGTAGCAGAAATTGACCTCTATGCACCAGAAGACCTGTACGATACAGTACTGAAAGAAATTGTTGGCGTAGAAATTCGCGGGAAAGATCATCTATTGGAAATTATGCAAGAGTATTCATCTGCTAAAGCAGAATACGACCTTGTTGCAGATGCGCTTAAAATGGTGAAACAGACTGGATATGGGGTAGCGGCACCATCGCTACAAGATATGAGCCTTGACGAGCCTGAAATCATACGTCAAGGGGCACGCTATGGCGTTAGATTGAAAGCAGTAGCGCCTTCCATCCATATGATCAAAGTGGACGTAGAGTCTGAATTTGCACCGATTATTGGAACAGAAAAGCAAAGCGAAGAGCTTGTCCGTTACTTGATGCAAGATTTCGAGGACAACCCACTCAGCATTTGGAGTTCAGACATTTTTGGTAGAAGCCTATCATCAATTGTTCGTGAAGGTATCCAAGCTAAACTAAGCTTAATGCCTGAAAATGCACGTTACAAACTAAAAGAAACATTAGAGCGAATCATTAACGAAGGATCTGGCGGTCTAATCGCAATTATCCTGTAATCCATTCTAATCAGCCAATTCCAAAGCACTTCATGGACAAATCATGGAGTGTTTTTTTCGTTATAACGATGCGCAATAGTTAATATAAGGTAATTATCGAGTGGTTTCAGGGTATAATCAGAATTTTTTATAAAAAAATAACGAATACGACTTGATGCGGATATTGATTTATGATAGTCTTTCATAGTGGACTTGCGTAAACAGTGAGTATTCAAGCGAATTTCTTTACTTTCTACGTACATATGTATATTTTGCGCTTAACTTGTTAAGTACTGATAAGAGTCCTATACAACGAATGTTGTCATAGTTTTCTCGGGAGGAGGTGTAGGGCATGAACAAGACAGACTTAGTTAATGCAGTTGCCGAAGCTGGAGAATTTACAAAGAAAGATGCAGCTGTTGCTGTTGACGCAGTTTTAGCTGCCATCTCTGATACGCTTAAAAAAGGTGACAGAGTACAACTGATTGGATTCGGAACTTTTGAAGTTCGTGAGCGTGCAGCTCGCACAGGAATCAATCCTAAGACAAAAGAACCAATTCAAATCGCTGCAACTAAAGTACCTGCTTTTAAACCAGGTAAAGCACTTAAAGAAGAGGTTAAGTAATTTTCAAACTTCGTTTATAAGAAATACGTAGTCCTAAGTAGGATTACGTATTTTTGTTTAGTAACCAAGGTGCAGGAGCAAGCGTCTAGAAACGTAGCGTCTCACAAAAAGCCGAATGTGACAAAGTCACACCGAGGCATTTTGTGAAAGAGCGGAGTTTCTGCTTGCGGATGCCCGTTAAAACAAGGTGCAGGAGCAAGCGCCAAGAAACGTAGCGTCTCTACAAAAGCCCCGAATGTGACAAAGTAGCCGTAAATGTCAGCAGTTCTCAGTTCCTTTCAGGAACCAAGTCACAGGACATTATGGCATGATATCACTGTCTAAATTAAAGATTTGGAGAATCGCGCAACACCAAGATACTATAAGAAAGACCCATATCGGTCAGCAGACTGGCAATTAGAGTGCGTGACAAGATTGTCTGCTACAATCCACAGCTCGAACTTTCTTTCCACACATGACGTCAAAATAAAGTGTAGAAACAGACGCATACAAAACGCAAGAATACCAACAAAGAGTGTATAACTAGTCTTCCAGTTAAATTAGCCCCGACAAACAATCACAACGACAATGAATACAATTATCAATTTTTGTGCTAATATGAAAAAGGGTGTTTTTGTATGAGAGAAATGGACATAGAAAAAATAGAAACCGCAGTACAAATGATTCTTGAAGCGATCGGTGAAAATCCAGTACGTGAAGGCTTGGTAGATACGCCTAAACGGGTAGCAAGAATGTATCAAGAAATATTTCAGGGTTTAAATGAAGACCCACGTATTTATTTTCAAACGCATTTTACCGAGGAACATGAAGAGTTGGTCATGGTGAAAGATATTCCTTTTTACTCCATTTGTGAACATCATCTTGTCCCTTTTTTCGGAAAAGCACATATTGCTTACATTCCGGCTAATGGAAAGATTGCTGGGATCAGCAAATTGGCAAGAACAATTGAAACTGTTTCAAGGCGGCCACAATTGCAAGAACGAATTACGTCGACTGTTGCTAATGTGATGATGGAAGAACTAAGCCCAATGGGTGTCATGGTTGTCATTGAAGCAGAGCATATGTGTATGGCAATGCGTGGTATTAAGAAACCTGGCGCACTCACAGTTACATCGGCAGTGCGTGGCATTTTTAAGAAGAATGCAGTGTCGCGCCAAGAAGTCATGAGTCTAATTAAACAGTAGCATCAAGTGATTTTACCTGTGATGAATTGACCATAATGGTATGAACGATTCGGAAATAATAGATAATAACCTTGAGATGAAATCGGTTTTCTAAAGCGGATTTCGGTTATCTCTGTTATAATAGTACATAGTTTATGTTCAGGAGAAATGGATTTGTGATGAAAAACGCAGAATTAGTGAAAATGATTGAGGACAATATACATGCCAAGATTCATCATCCATTTTTGAAGGACTATGCGCCAAAGACTACAATGGATCGAGACAAATTGGCGTTTTTTGTGCGTGTTTTTACCGAAGCAAACGTTTCTAGGGAAGAAACGATTCAGTACACCACAGCAATTATGATTATCCAAATTGCATTAGACACGCATGATTCGATTGCTCAATCGGGTGTGATAGAAAAAGAACAAGATATTGTCCAGAGGCAGCTCCAGATTCTCGCTGGTGATTACTATAGTGGTTTGTATTATCAGATGCTAGCAAGAATTTCAAATGATCAAATGATCTATCAACTGGCCGAAGGCATTAAAGTCATCAACGAACTAAAAGTGTACCAGAAAAATGAGACATTAGTCGTGGCCGAGAGAGAAGAAACCGAGCTGGGTATTAAAACAATTCTTTTGGTCAAAGTATGCGAGATGTACGATAATACAGCTCTGTTACAGACAGTTATCAAACATTATCGTCAACAAATCAAAGAAAAAGATTTAGTGGAAGAGGGGCGCTTGCTTTGACAGAACAAACAAAGGAAGAACGCGTTCATCTAGTGTTTGAATCTATTTCAGAAGACTATGATAAAATGAACTCAATCATTAGTTTCAAGCAACATATTAAATGGCGTAAACGAACGATGGCCAAAATGAACGTCAATACTGGCGATTCAGCACTGGACATTTGTTGCGGGACAGCTGACTGGACGATTGCGCTAGCGAAGGTGACTGGTCAGACAGGGAAAGTAACGGGTATAGACTTTAGTCAGAATATGCTCAACGTTGGGAAAGAAAAAGTAGCAAAAGAACAACTAAACAACACAACACTTATTCGGGGAAATGCCATGGCGCTACCATTTGAAGATAACAGTTTCGATTATGTTACAATTGGTTTTGGTCTACGGAACGTGCCAGATTACTTAACAGTACTGAAAGAGATGCATCGTGTTTTAAAGCCTGGTGGCATGGCTGCATGTTTGGAGACATCGCAACCAACAACTTTTGGCTATAAGCAATTGTTTTCCATTTACTTTCGTTTTATTATGCCTACTTTTGGAAAGATTTTTGCAAAAAGTTATCAAGAATATTCTTGGTTACAAGAATCTGCAAAGTCATTCCCTGGTATGAAGGAACTCAAGCAAATGTTTGAGCAAGCAGGCTTTTCAGAAGTTGATTACCAGTCTCATCATTTAGGCGTAGCTGCCTCGCATTACGGAAAAAAGCACAAACAAAATTAGCTAGGTGAGTAAATGAAGCTACCTTTTTT
Source organism: Caryophanales bacterium (assembly GCA_031554215.1). Lineage (GTDB taxonomy): Bacteria > Bacillota > Bacilli > JARBTR01 > JARBTR01 > JAVBKE01. The sequence goes on along the minus strand of JAVBKF010000234.1, from coordinate 3,749 downwards.
CTTTTCAGCATTCAGAAAAGATCTTCAAGTTATCGAGAAAGAAATCGCACATTTAGGGGAGACAGAGTCGGTTCTTCTCAGACAGACGACACAGCATTTAATGCAGTCTGGTGGGAAAAGAATAAGACCTATCTTTGTGTTGCTTTGTGCTAAGTTTGGCGAATACGATATGAACCGGGTGAAATACCCAGCAGCAGCTTTAGAACTCATTCATTCAGCTTCTCTTGCTCATGATGATGTCATTGATCAAGCATCTCTTAGGAGAGGGAAACCGACGATTGGAGCAAAATGGGGAAATGACGTGGCAACATACACTGGCGATTTTATCTTTGCTCATGCTATGCAGCTAATTGCCAAGATTGAAGACCCAGTTGCCCATCAGATTGTAGCGGATGCCATTGTTGAAGTCTGCAAAGGTGAACTTGATCAAATTCATGATAAGTATGATTTTGATCAAGACTTACATACATATTTAAGGCGAATTAAACGGAAAACTGCTTTACTGATTGCGATTAGTGGTCAACTAGGTGCTGTTGCAGCAGGGGTTTCGGGGGAGACGCATCGGAAACTGTATAAGTTCGGTTACTATGTCGGCATGTCTTACCAGATCATCGACGATATTTTAGATTTTACTGGCACAGAGAAGGAACTTGGGAAACCGGCAGGTGGCGACCTTTTGCAAGGCAATATTACCTTGCCGACATTGATTGCGATGAAGGATCAAACCCTTCGTGCGCAAATTATTACAGTGCACGCTCAGATGGCGCAGGAGGATCTCGTGCCTATTTTGGATGCGATACGGAGGAGTGGTGCAATCAAGGAATCCTATAGAGTCAGTCAACGCTATTTAAATAAAGCATTTGCCATTTTAGATGATTTTCCAGACAGCAAGCATAAGAAGAATTTATACGATGTAGCGAAGTATATTGGTAGACGAACAAATTAAGTCCTCGTGCATCATAGCACTTATTAAAATGAATAAAGATACCTTATAACAAGACGTGGGTTTGAACAATCCATAATAAGAAGTAGTGTTTCTTGATTTCTCTATCTATTTTTGATACGATTCACATGGTTTAAAATTGTAGAAATCATGAGGTGTAGGCTGATGGAAAAGACATTCTTAATGGTAAAACCCGATGGCGTGCAGCGGAATCTGATTGGTCAGATTATCGCGCGGTTTGAACAAAAGGGGTTCAATTTAATTGGTGCTAAGTTGATGCTGATCTCGCCTGAGATGGCAGAAAAGCATTATGGCGAGCATGTTGGTAAACCATTCTTTGATGGATTGGTCAAATTTATCACGTCAGGTCCCGTTTTTGCAATGGCCTGGGAGGGTGAAAATGTCGTTCAGATTTCACGCACAATGATGGGGGCAACGAAGCCAACAGAAGCAGCACCTGGTACCATCCGAGGTGATTTTGCTGTTTTTATGGGGAAAAATATCATTCATGGCTCTGATTCAGTAGAGAGTGCTGAAAGAGAGCTAGGTATCTTCTTCAAAACGGAAGAACTGCTTTGTTACGATAAACATATCAGTGCATGGACCTACTAATAGAAAAGATTTTCAAGGCTGGCTTCCGGATGACGGGAGTCTTTTTTGGATGGTAAACGAATGCGTGGTATTTTCCGAGAAAAGTACCTGCCATGTCGAGGCAATTCATGAGATAATGGATTCGTTGAAGATAAATAACACGGCTGACATGAGTCAGTTATTGTAGAAAGAAGTGACTATAGATGCGCTTAATGACGGCTGGTGAATCACATGGGCCAAGGTTGACGGCAATGATTGAAGGACTACCTGCAGGGCTAGCGGTAACAAGCGAGCTCGTCAATCGTCAATTAAAACGGCGGCAGCAAGGATATGGCCGCGGAAACCGTATGAAAATTGAAACAGATCAGGTGGATATTTCAGCTGGCGTGAGGCATGGGCAAACACTGGGATCTCCTGTGACACTTACCGTGGAGAACAAAGACTGGACGCATTGGCAGTCGATAATGGCGATTGAATCTGATGGCGCTGACGAGGTGAGCAGCCGCGTTATCAAGCGGCCGAGACCAGGACATGCAGATTTAGTTGGCGGTATCAAGTACGGTCATCGTGATTTGAGGAATGTATTAGAACGATCATCAGCGCGTGAGACAACCATGCGTGTTGCAGCCGGTGCGATTGCAAGGAAGTTACTTTCCGACCTCGGTATTCGGATTTATTCACATGTAACAGAAATCGGGGGTGTGAAAATAGATAGGCAGGCAGCATCTCTACTCGATCTAGCACAATTGGAACGTCTGAGGGATGCCTCGCAAGTCTCCTGTATTGATGCTAGGGTCAGTACGGAAATGATTGCAAGCATTGATGCGGCAAAAAAAGCTGGTGATACACTTGGTGGCACTTTTGACATTATTGTAACCGGTATGCCAATCGGTGTAGGCAGTCATGTTCACTATGATCGTAAACTGGATGCGAAACTCGCTAGTGCGCTCATTAGTATGCAGGCAATCAAAGGCGTTGAGTTTGGTATCGGGTTTGAGATGGCTCATTTACCTGGCAGCAAGGTGCAGGATGAAATCATCTGGGATGAAACTACTGGCTACCAGAGGAAAACAAATCGTTTGGGCGGGATTGAAGGGGGCATGTCAACAGGGATGCCAATCACATTGCGTGCCGTTATGAAACCAATTTCTACTCTATATACACCACTCCAATCAGTCGATATTGACACAAAGGAGACGAGCTTTGGTGCAATAGAGCGCTCAGATACTTGTGCTGTCCCTGCTGCTGCTGTTATCGCTGAGAATATTGTCGCTTGGGAACTGGCGAACTGTATCTGCGAGCAATATTATGCCGATTCGATGGATTCATTACAGGCATCCGTTTCTAGTAGCCGTCAGAAGGCGAGGACGTTTTAATGACGACGATAGCGATTACCACACCATCGAAAGCATATCCTGTTGTCATTAGTGCGGATGCACTGACGCCGTTGTTCAAATTCTTGGCGGAAACATGCCAGCCAGAGAAGGTAATGGTGCTGACCGATCGTCATGTTGCTGCGTTGTATCTGGCTGATTTTGTAGATCAGTTAGAGGCACATGGCTTCACTACAGTACCGCATATTGTTGCCCCCGGGGAAACTTCAAAGTCGATTGAGACATATTATAGCTGTTGCACAGCATGCCTCGAAGCGCACCTGACAAGGAATGACATTATACTTGCGCTTGGTGGCGGCGTCGTTGGTGATTTAGCGGGTTTTGTAGCGGCTACATTGATGCGGGGTGTCAGGTTTATCCAAGTGCCAACGACATACCTTGCACATGATAGTGCAGTTGGTGGAAAAGTAGCCATCAACCATGACCGAGGAAAAAATCTGATTGGTGCTTTCTATCAACCAGAGGCTGTCTTCTATCATCTACCTTTTATGGATACGCTACCAGAACGTGAATGGCGTTCTGGGTTTGCCGAGGTAATCAAAGAAGCGATGATTGCCGATCAACAATTATTTTCCTTTCTGACTGACGAGATCACGGGCGCTCATTTAATTCGTACGCATGCACAGCTGTGTATTGAGCGAGGCGTTGCTATTAAAGCAGCGATTGTTTCGGCGGATGAACGCGAGAATGGGCAAAGAGCGATGCTTAATTTTGGTCATACGCTTGGTCATGCTATTGAAACGACTCATACCATCAGCCACGGTGAAGCTGTTGCGATTGGCATGTTATTTGCCCTTGAACTGAGCGCGATGTACAGCGGG
>JAVBKF010000046.1:0-3154 GCA_031554215.1 Caryophanales bacterium | reverse complement strand
ACACCTAACTCATCTGCCGCCGGGGATCAGACATTGAATGATAAATATGGTAGATATTATACATGGTTTGAAGCTATGGGTGGTTCTGAAACACTGTGTGTCGGATGTTCTGGTATGACTGGGGTGAAAGGTAATAATCCTACTGCGGCGAATAATGGCTATGGTGTATGTCCTACAGGCTGGAAAGTGCCTGCTAGTGCTGAGTTTGCATGGTTAATAAATGCGCATTTAAAAGCTAATAACGAAACAGAGAATGCAGTTGCTAATACAAATCAATCTACAGCTGCAGCTCTGTTGAAAGCAGCGGATTGTGCAGGCTGGACTGCAGGTAGTTTTGCAGGTAAAAATACATTGGGATGGAATGGTATGCCTTCTGGATTTATGAATTATCCAGGTACCTGGATGAGTCAAAATGGACATGGATATAGCTGGGTTGCAACAGAGTTAAGCGCTACTGATGCATATAGAATTGCATTGCGCTATACAGGAGCGTCTGTTGAGTTTGGTAGTGAAGCCAAGACAGGTTCTTATATATTTCCAGTCCGCTGCGTAAAAGCTCTTCCTCCCACTGCTCCACTTCCTTGTACACAACCATTAGACGATGCACAACTAAATGGAGTACGCTCAGAAAAAGGAACACTACTAGATCAAAGAGATGGCAAAGTATATGCTACACGAGCTATAACATACAATGGCGTTAAGAAAGAATGGATGGTTCAGAACCTTGCATATAGTGCTAATAAAACAGTAGGGGCATGGTTTAATAAAACAAGTCCTGCTATAGCACCTAGCGTATCGACAGCGGCAGACTCAGCAGCTATTGCAGCTCTATATGGCAGACACGATACATGGTTCGAAGCTATGGGCGGCAATGCAACAACATGTGCTGGGTGTACAAATATTCTAAACAAAGATGGCAACAATCCTGTTGCTGCGAATAGTGGCTTTGGTATATGTCCTACGGGTTGGAAAGTGCCAACAGGATCAGACTGGGCATGGATATCTAATGCGCATTTAAAAGCAGTTGGTGTTGCAGATACTGTTTCAGCAAACAGGGATTATTTATCTGTAGGTCAGTTAATGAAGACGGCGGATTGTGGTGGATGGACGGGTACTACTACACAGGGTGCAAATACATTGGGTTGGAATGGTACACCATCAGGTCAGTATGCTGCTACATGGAAAGAGCAGACTACTAATACTTACTACTGGAGTGCTACAGAAACTGCTACGGCAGCAAATGCTTACGCACCTGAAATAATGAATAATTCAAACACATTATACTCAGGAACCAATACTGCTAACAAGCAAAATAACTGGCTAGCTGTACGCTGTATCAAAGCCGATCCTGCAACTACTTCGCCGTTACCATGCTCACAGCCGTTGAATGATACTACAGCTACTGGCGTTAGATCTGTGCTTGGATCGTTAACGGATTTTAGAGATGGTAAGGTGTATGCTACAAGAGCTATAACATACAATGGAGTTACGAGAGAGTGGATGGTTCAGAATCTTGCATACTCAAAAAATAAAACAATAGTTAAGTGGTATAATGGAGCGAATCATGATGCTGCAGGTTATTCAGCATATCTTGCATATGGCACTACTATGGCTCAAAAATATGGCAGACATTATACATGGTATGAGGCTATGGGAGGTGAAGATAGTCTTACATGTTCAGGTTGTAGTGGTATTACAGGTGTTAATGGTAATAATCCTGTTGCTGGTAATAGTGGATATGGAATATGCCCAACAGGTTGGAAGTTGCCAACGAGCGATGATTGGGCATGGTTAGTTAATGCTCATTTGAAGGCTAATAATGAAACAGATAATGTTGCTACTAATACAACTCATGCTACAGCCGGGAAATTGATGAAGAGTGCCGATTGCAATATGTGGCAACCCCTTGTTACAGGTGTAAATATTTTAGGATGGTCTGCTGTGCCTGCAGGTTTCGGCACTACTAGTAAATGGCAGAATGTTACTACTGGTGCGTATTGGTGGAGTATTACAGAGGGGAGTACGAAAAGCGCATATAAACCGAATGTAAATTTCAATTCGCCTATATATTACATAGGAGATAACGAAAAGTTTGCTTATTGGTTCTCTGTTCGTTGCGTTAAAGATGCGGCACCATCTGTGCCTTTACCATGCTCACAACCACTTGATGATATAACTCTCAGAGGAGTGCGATCAGTACGTGGTACACTAACAGATACAAGAGATGGTAAGGTATATGCTACTCGGGCTATTACATATAATGGCACTACAGTAGAGTGGATGGCGCAGAATCTTGCGTTTACAAATAAAAGCAATACACTCGTAGATACAGTGGGTAAATGGTATGATAATGATTCTATAAACTATGCATCTAAGTATGGTAGATTCTATGTATGGTACGAGGCAATGGGTGGTAATGCAACATCGTGCGCTGGTTGTACAAATATTACAGGTGCAAATGGTAACGATGCAATAGCTACTAATGGTGGTCAGGGTGTTTGTCCTGTAGGCTGGAAATTGCCTTCTGGTAATGATTATGCATGGTTGTTGAATGCACATTTAAAGGCTAATGGTGAAGTTGAAAATGCTGTTGCTAATACTACTCATCCAACTGCGGGTGCACTTCTTAAGTCCGCTACTTGTGATATGTGGGCTTCTAATGGAGGTGGTACAAATATATTGGGATGGTCAAGCGTTCCTGCTGGCTACTTTAATGGGTCTATTTGGTTAGATGTAACTAAGAATATTAGTCTTTGGGGCACAACTGAGGGTGGTATGAATTTGATTTATAGATTAGCGATTTTTGCTGGCACGTCTAAATCTGATTATGTTACAATTAACAATAAGGCTGTAACTCCGATTTCTGTACGCTGCATAAAATCTCCTTCTTCAACCACTCCTATACCGTGCTCTCAACCTGTTGATAGCTTATCTATCAATGGTGTTAGCTCTGTGCGTGGAACGTTGATAGATACAAGAGATAATAAGGTTTACGCTACGCGTAAGATTACATATAATAATGCTACTTATGAATGGATGACACAAAATTTAGCATATAGCAAGGGTAATACTATGAGTAAGATGTGGTATGGTAATGACTCTGTTGCGAATGCACAATTGGGAGGTCATTATAATTGGTTTGAAGCAATGGGTG
>JAVBKF010000235.1:0-17035 GCA_031554215.1 Caryophanales bacterium | reverse complement strand
TAAAAACTTTGAAAGGATTTACTCTTTCATCTGGTTACTTTCTCACTTTAACTTGTCCTTTTTCTTGACATAGGACCACAACGCTCCTCAAGAATCTTTTTTTGGTCACATGAAAGATGAAGTAGATTTCAAAAGCTGTACATCTTTTGATAAACTGCTTCTCCTAATTGATGATTATATGAATTATTATAATCACTTTAGATATCAATGGGGTTTGAAAAAGCTGACTCCTGTTCAATTCAGGAATCAGCTTTTGACTGCCTAGGCTTTTTATAATTGTCCTTGACTTTGGGTCCATTTCACTCTTAAGCCTCGATCTGATCTTGGCTTTTTTAGTCTATCGTCTTTTTCCTCTGTCATCTAGGTGTCCGTGGTTTGACGCTTACTTAGAGACATGGCGGAAAAAGTTGTGTAAATCAGCATAAAACAAATCCTCCGGGGCAAAACCAGAGCTAAATAAAATTTGCCAAGGAGGATTTTTGACAGGAAAATACCAAAGCAACTAATCAAGGAGTTTGTAAAGGAATAGAAATTCACAAGTACGACAGAGATCATGAGTGCAATCAAAGAGATATTTTCAGGAGCACTCGAGGAAGTACTGCGATGTGGCGATGGGCCAAGAAATTATAGAAATGGTTCTACAAAGCGCAAATTTAAAACGCAACTTGGAGAAGTAGAAGTCAGCGTGCCACGAGGTCGAAATGGAGAGTACGAACTGCAGATCATAGGCAAGTGTCAGAGAAATGTGGAGGGAATAGAAGAAAAAATCCTATCATTTTATGCTCATGGCATGACAACGAGAGATATCCATGCACAAGTGAAAGATCTGTATGACATCGACATTTCATCCGAGCTAATCAGTAAGACTAGCGCAAAAATTATGCCAAAGGTAAACGAATGGCAAAGTCGGCCACTAGAAGCATACGATCGATTTGTATTTATGGATGCAATCCACTACAAGATTAGAGACAATCATCAAGTAGTGCCTAAGGCTGCGTATAATGTACTTGGGATAATTATGAAGGATATAAAGAAATATTGGGTATCTGGGTTGGCGGAAATGAAAGCAGTAAATGCTGGCTAGGTGTGCTAAACGACTTGAAATCAAGAGGTGTCAAAACAGTCAATCTCTTCTGTATTGATGGGCTTACCGGCTTTAAAGAAGCAATCGAAGCAGTCTATCCTTTCGCGGGAATTCAACGTTGAATTATTCATCAGATCCGCTCAACTACATAGTTTGTATCATACAAGCACATAAAGGGATACGTAGTAGATCTGAAGACAATCAATACATCTGTCAATAAAGAATCAGCCTTAGAAAGATTATCTGAATTCAAAGAAAAATGGGAGAACATTACACTGTAGATGTGGAATTATGGGAAAACAATTGGGGTATACTTGGCACATTCTTTGCCTATCCTCCTGAAATCCGAAGGATCATCTATACAACAAACGTGATCGAGGGATTAAATCGCCAGTCTAGAAAAGAGACAAAAACCAAGACTGTTTTCCCACAGATGATAGCTTAAGAAAAATGTTATTTCTAGCAACACAAAATATCACAAAGAAATGGACAATGCGGTACAAAAATTGGAACATGATTGTCAGTCAACTAGAGATTATAAACCAAACCGCTTTAGGCAATGGGGGCTCTGCCCCAACCCCCGAAGTTTATCGCTTTAGTTTTCTCTGAAACAAAGAAAAAACGAAGCACATAAGTCTTCGTTTCAGTATAAAATCACTGAGCCGCTCCAGTTGCAATTCTGCATTGCCGTACCCTACTAAGGGATAAAAGCTGTCTCAGTTTGGATAAGATTTACTGGTCTTAAACCCTTACATTCCTTCCCCGCGATGTTTGCCGGATACTACTTACACAAGATTTTACGCAGACCTTCGTATTTACTCTCTTTACACAAAGTATCTGCATAAGCCTATTTGACAAATATCAAAAAACAGTCAATTGATAACAACATTATTCCCTAAAACCGCCCCTACTTAAAGCTCATCTCCGTTTGAAGCAATCAATTTCTTATACCAATAGAAACTATCTTTTCTTTTTCTTTCGAGTGTTCCCTCTCCTGCATTGTCTTTATCAACATAGATAAAGCCGTAACGTTTTTTCATCTCGCCAGTTTGTGCTGAAACGAGGTCAATACACCCCCACATTGTATAGCCAATCAAGTTGACACCGTCAGCGATTGCTTCGTCCATCTCCTGTACATGCCGACGTAGGTAGTCGATTCGGTAATCATCATGGATGTTCCCAGACTGATCAATCGTATCATCAGCGCCAAGGCCGTTCTCAACAACCATAAGTGGTATCCCGTAGCGATCATGCAATTGATTTAAAGTGTACCTGAGACCGACAGGATCAATTTGCCATCCCCAATCTGACGCCTGTAAGTAAGGGTTTTTTATACCATTCATCAGGTTTCCAGCTGTAAATTCTTTTCCGGATTCATGAGAGACACAGCTTGTCATATAGTACGAGAAAGTATAATAATCGACAACCCCGGCTTTGAGAATTGCCTCATCATCATCACCGAACGCGATACTGATTCCATTCTCTCTAAAATGTCGCTGAATAAATCCAGGATAAGTCCCGCGAACTTGTACATCGCCACAGAAACTGTTCATAATCTGATCGCGATGTTGACAAAGTAGTACGTCACTTGGGTTACAAGTGTGTGGATACATTGTCATATGAGCAATCATGCAGCCTATTTTGAATTCCGGATTAATTTTATGCCCTGCAATCACAGCTTTTGCACTTGCGACAAATTGATTGTGAAGTCCTTGGAACCTGATTTGTGGGTCATCAATTGGATTAAACATCTCGCGCGTACCTTCATGTAGAATCCCCATGCTAAGTAATCCACCTGCATTCAGAACACCGATATTGATTTCGTTGAATGTAAGCCAGTATTTAACTTTATTTTGATACCGCGTCATCACTGTTTCTGCATAACGGACGAAGAAATCTATTGTTTTGCGACTTGCGAAACCGTTATATTTTGTGACTAAGTTGTAGGGGATTTCATAGTGAGATAGTGTAACAAGTGGCTCAATACCATACTTCCGTAGCTCGTCAAATACCTGATCATAATACTGTAATCCTTCTTCATTTGGCTGCTCATCATCGCCATTTGGAAATATTCGTGACCAAGCGATACTCATTCTAAACACTTTAAAGCCCATTTCACCAAAGAGAGCAATATCTTCCTTGAACCGGTGATAGAAATCAACAGCTTCGTGAGACGGATAGTACTGCGCTTCATCTATTGTTGGCGTAAAAATTCTCGGCTCAGAATGTGTTCCACCTTTGACCATATCAGAGACGCTAAGACCTTTACCGCCTTCTTTGTAGCCACCCTCGCATTGATTCGCTGCGATGGCTCCACCCCATAGAAATCCTTCTTTAAAATTTGCCATTTTCTTTGTTCCCCTTCCTAATATCTGTAATCAACTTTTGAATATGGATTGTTAAATACATTATTTCTTCGTTCGTTGTCGATTTATCTAGTTTGTGTTTAATATACTTTCCTATTTTCATTGAACAGGTAAAGGCCTCTGGGTAACTTGTTTTAACTGATTCAAATAATCCATCCGTTACTTCGTCCTCACCTCCCTCATATAGCGCAGAAGAGGTGATTCGCTGCACAAAGAATTTGAGATGAATGAGAAAACGATGATATTGGATTGATTCTTCATAAAGCGCAATGCCGAAATGATAAATAATAATCGTTAAAATATGTTGAATAATGTTTGTTTGGTCCACAACGGACTTAATTTCTTCATTAGTCTCTGCCGCAACAATGTGCATTGCAATGAATGCGCTTTCATCTTCGAGTAATGTGACGCCAAACGATTGTTCAATCATCGCCGCAGCTTCAGCGCCTATCTGGTATTCCTCCGGGTACATTCGTTTGACATGCCATATCAATCCATTTCTTAGTTGGAGCCCCTGATGGTATCGATTAACGGTAAACTGTATATGGTCCGTGAGTGCCACATAAATATTTTCGTTTAGTCCAGTACCAAGTTGGCTGATTGCCTTTTGAATGATGTGTTCAGCTATCGTTAGGCAGGGAGTGGCGACTTCAATAGCTACTTGTTTAAACCTTCTTCTCACAGCATCGTCAGCAAGAATAAACTCTTTTTCAACTAAAGTTGTATCAATTTTGTCGCCAGATTTTCTTTTGAAGCAGATGCCACAACCCATAATGATTTTTTCCCTATTTTGATTATCTAAGATAACTGCTACATTATTGTTTAGTACTCTATGAATCAACATGATGAACACTTCCCATTTCTCAGCTTTTTTTACGAAGCCTTACAAACTTTTGCTATAGGTTGTTGGAAATTACATAGATCAATTCTTCGCCAACTGCAACGGTGTTCTTCGCAACACCTGTTACGTCAAGGTAATGATCGGTATTGGTAATAACGATCGGTGTGAGTATTGAATAGCCAGACTTGGTGATTGCATCGATATCAAATTCAACCAGTAGATCGCCTTTTTTAACCTGATCGCCCCCATCAACATGTGCTTTGTAAAATTCACCATTCAGCTGAACAGTATCCATTCCGATATGCATGAGCACCTCTGTCCCGTCGTTACTTACAACGCCAATCGCATGTAGAGTTTTAAATAGAACTGATACAACCCCATCTGATGGTGCAAAAAGTTTTCCTTCGGTTGGAAGGATTGCAAGACCCTTTCCGATTGCTTCTGAGGAAAATGCTTGGTCGTTGACATCTTTCAGGGATAGTATATCACCCTTGAGTGGGCTATAAATGACGTTATCCTTGTTTTCAAATTGCCGATTATGCGGTTTTTTATTTTCTAGTTCCTGATCAAGGTTATCCTTTCTACTATCGTACATGAAGTAGGCGAGCACAGTCCCGAGAGCAAAAGCCCCTAATGTGATGAGGACCATTTCAACGAGATAGGATTCACTACCATCTGGCTTCACGACACTAGGGTACCCGAATATGCCAGTTCCACCTAGGACAAAGCCTTTTACCTTGAATAGACCTAGGAACATCCCGCCAATTCCTGATGCAATACAACTAGCGATAAAAACACGCTTTCTTGGCAGCGTAATACCATAGATGGCTGGTTCAGTAATGCCGAAAATTCCTGAAATAAAAGCTGGAATTGCGAGCGCTTTTAATTTCCTATTCTTCGTTTTTAGCATAACCGCAAGAACCGCACCAGTTTGTGCAAAGGAAGCCGCAAAAGTTAGCGTTAGAATTGGGTCATAGCCTAAGGTTGTCAAATTGACGAAAGCAACAGGTACCAGTCCCCAGTGGAGTCCAAAGATGACAAATACTTGCCATAGTGCCCCGAGTAATAAACCAGTCACTGCTGGACTGAGGTCATATAGATTAGCAAATCCTTCTCCGAGAAGTGCTCCTATCCATGTTGCAATAGGACCGATGACCAAAAGTGATAAAGGAAAAATGACTATGAGTGTGAAAAAGGGCACAAAGAAAGCTCTTAGCACAGTTGGAATGACTGTTTTTATCCAGCGTTCAAAGGGTGCTGCAATCGCAATGGTAAGAATAATCGGGATCACGGTTGCAGTGTAGGTGCCTATTGGAATAATGAGCGGTATGCCTAGGAAGGTTGCAAATACATTTGATTCGATTGCTGTACCTTGGAACAGTGTCATGATTGGGTCACCGAGAGAAGAAACGGTGGTGAGAATCGGATGAACAAATGCAGCACCAATGGCTACACCGACAAACTGATTGAGCCCAAACTTTTTGGCTGCAGTAAACCCTAGGAAAATGGGTAGATAGTTAAAAACGCTGTCTGCGACTGCAAATAAAGCAATGTAAGTGCCAGATGTCTCGTCTAGCCATCCAAATGATAGGCACATAGAAAGTAACCCTTTGATCATACCGGTTGCAATTAGTACGCCTAGAATTGGTTGGAATATACCAGAAATAATGTCGATAAACCTGTCTAAGGGATTCCCTTTTTGTTTGATCTGGTCCCCTGTTACCAAGTCCTCAGAAATACCTGCAACTGTTAAAAACACTTGATAGACTTCTGGTACATGATTGCCGATAACGACTTGATATTGACCCGCACTTTGCATGACTGTAATCACACCAGGTATTTTTTTGATTTTTTCAGTATCAGCAATTGCCTCGTCCTTGAGTTTGAATCTGAGCCTAGTAATGCAGTGTGTAAGTCCCGCGATATTCTCCTTCCCGCCGATATGGTTTAAAATGTCCTTGGCTAAATTTTCGTAAGTCATTATTTGCCCCCCTGATAAAGTTTTTGACCAAACAAAAAGGCAAGACCAAAGAACTGAGAAACTTCTCAGAAACTTTAGGTCTTGCCCAAAAATATGGTAGCAATCCAAGTAGATATTGATTTACTGAAATTATAGCATAAGTTTAAAATAAAGCTATGGTAATTTTTGTGTTATTGAACAACAAAAAACAACAAATAAAAAACCCAGACAAGAAGCATCTGGGGCAGAGATTAATTCGCCGCTTGTGCGAAGTATTCCTTGGACAAGGCATAGCCCTTTTCAAGTGCCAAGCGATTAATCTCCAACAGGTGATGTTTCTTTTCATCAAGGACCTTCTTGAGAGATTCCAGAATAGACTCAATCTGAACCATCCCTGTCATCTCAAGTAGCGCCCCAAGTAAAATCATATTGGCAATTCGCTGATTACCAAGTTCAGTGGCAATATTCGTTGCATCAATTTCCAAAATGCGAATATCATCGCGCACGGATTTCTCAGTGACAAGTGATGAGTTCGTAATCAGAATGCCACCTGGTTTAATTGACGGTTCAAATTTCTCGAATGAGGGGTTGTTCAAAATAATTGCAATCGTCGGTCTCGATACAAGTGGCGAACCAACTGGAGCACTACTAACAACCACCGTTGCATTGGCAGTACCACCACGTTGTTCAGGCCCGTAGGAAGGCAGCCATGAGACCTGTTTGCCCTCAATCATTCCTGCATAGGCGACGGATTGCCCCATCGACATCACGCCTTGACCGCCGAATCCGGCAAATATCATTTCTTCTAACATGTGCTTTTCACTCCTTTAGGCCTTGCTAGCTATTGTTTATAAACGCCAAGTGGAAAAACTGGCATCATGTCTGTTTTAATCCATTCCATTGATTCAAACGCATCAATGCCCCAACCAGTTGGGCAGGTAGATAGAACTTCTACCATCGAGAAACCAAGTCCCGCTTTTTGCGTTTCAAATGCTTTGCGAATCGCTTTCTTCGTCTTCTGCAAATGAGCAACATCATGTGATGAACAACGTTCGATATAGGCTACGCCATCAAGTGTTGCTAGCATTTCACATACTTTAATTGGTGAGCCCTGAAGCTTTGCATCACGCCCAAATGGGGTGGTAGCTGTTTTCTGCCCGATTAGGGAAGTTGGAGCCATTTGTCCACCAGTCATGCCGTAAATACAGTTATTAACGAAGATGACAGTGATATTCTCACCACGAGCTGCCGCATGAATTGCCTCAGCAATACCAATCGAAGCAAGGTCGCCATCGCCTTGATAAGTGAAGACAAATTTATTTGGTTCAACACGTTTGATCCCAGTAGCAACTGCTGGTGCCCGGCCATGTGCTGCTTGCACCATATCGACATTGAAATATTCATAAGCCATCACGGAACAGCCAACAGAAGCAACGCCAATCGTCTCTTCAAGGATGTCCATTTCCTGCATGACTTCACCAATTAGACGATGAATCATGCCGTGGGTACAGCCAGGACAGTAATGGGTTGGGACATCGGTTAAGCCAGTCGTTTTCTCAAAAACTGTTTTCATATTCATGCTTTCACGCCTCCAGCTACTGCAATGATTTTCTCTAAGATTTCCTCAGAGGTCGGTACGATTCCGCCGGTTCTGCCGTAAAATTCAACAGGTGCATGCCCCTCAACTGCAAGACGAACATCCTCTACCATTTGGCCCGTACTCATTTCTACTGCAATATATGCTTTTGCTTGATCTCTTGTTTCTAAAAACGGTTGTTCTGGGAACGGCCAAATCGTAATTGGGCGAATCATGCCCACTTTGATACCCTGCGCTCGCGCTTCATGGACTGCACTCATGACAATACGTGAAACTGTGCCATAAGCGACCATGATAAAATCAGCATCATCTGTGAGGAGTGTTTCAAAGCGGACTTCATTTGCTTTCATGCGCATCTGCTTCTCATACAAGTGCAGATTATGCTTCTCAAGCCCATCAGAATCAAGGTGCAATGAATTGACAATACGTGGTGCCCCGTCGCCCTTAGTCCCACTTGCTGCCCAGTCTTTTGCTGGTAACACTTTAGGCGGAACGTCCACGAATTCAACCGGTTCCATCATTTGTCCAATCATCCCATCAGCAACAATAATCACTGGTGTCCGGTACTCATCAGCAATATCAAAGGCATCACGGGTGAGGTCTACAATCTCTTGCAGACTAGCCGGGGCAAACACAGGTAAGAAATAGTCGCCATGCCCACCGCCTTTTGTCACCTGAAAATAATCAGCTTGCCCTGGCTGGATATTGCCAAGTCCCGGACCACCACGCATCACATTGACAAGTACAGCAGGGAGCTCAGAACCAACAAGAAATGAAATCCCCTCTTGTTTCAAACTAAATCCTGGGCTTGATGATGATGTCATACAACGCTTCCCAGTTGCAGCTGCACCATAAACCATATGAACAGCAGCGATTTCGCTCTCTGCTTGGAGGAACAAACCATCCTCAAGTTCTGTCAGTCTCCGTGCCATATAGGCGACAAGTTCACTTTGCGGTGTGATTGGATAACCGAAGAACAGCTTACAGCCCGCTTTAATAGCAGCTTCCGCGATTACTTCGTTACCCTTCATTAATGTTTTTGTCATGTCATTTTCAGCTCCAATTTATCAGAAATAAACACTTATCTTTTGTCATGGTATGTGCAATTGCATAAACAACACAAAGAACGCAACCGTTATTGCGCTACTTTCTTATTCGGGCGATAGACTGAAATGACCAGGTCTGGGCAAATCTGCGCACATTTCCCGCAGCTAATGCACTTATCCTGTTCCTCGACCAGCGCAGCGAGATAACCCTTATTATTCAGTTCGCTCCCAATTGAAATAATATTTGTTGGGCAAACGCGAACGCATAAACTACAAGACTTGCAATAATCTTTGCTAAAAACAACGCGTGGTTCCATGGCTATCGGTCCTCCATTGATTCATCTTTATTCATATTATAGAGGAAATGAACAGTGAATTGCGCAGGTTTTTAAATTTTTATTTTCAAATGTCTGCAGGGATCGTTTGTTAAAGCTTACTAATGATAAAAAATTGTTCATAAGATTGATTTTTTCAAAAAATTTATTCCCATGCGACTTTCATAAAGCGTTTGATGAAGACGACGTCGTGTGCAGTATTTAGCGCCGCGGCTTCGTTTCGCAAGTGGTCGCTAATCGTTGTACATTTGAACGGGATGTCCAGTTTGTCCGCTACTTGTAGGCTCAGTTCCAGTCCTGCTTCGATGTCGGCAATGGTTGTTTCCTTGCCAATGTTGGTATTGTTGATGATGCAAGTTATTTTCATACGGGCAGCCTTTTCGATTTCAGAAACGGTGAATAATGCGCCCTCCAATGTGCTGACGTAAGGGCGATTGGCGTTGAGTACAAAGATGACCTCGGGAGCCCTGTCTTTCCAGTCATAGTGGTACTGACCGAGCGCCCTGGCACCATCTTTGTCACCGCCGGCATCAACAATCAGGCGGTATGATTCGTTGCCCAGCACGCGGTAAATCTCTGGCGAGACGATAGGGAGGTCCGCATTGATGAGTTTCTTCGGTGGTGCAATCAGTTCAATGCCTTTTTCGGCAAAGAAGTCAGCCGCATCCCTTGTCCGAAAATAAGGATTGACGATGTCTAGGTCGTCAATGGCTACATGTTCATGCTCTTCTTTAATCATACGCGCAAAGTTAATTGCGAGCTCCGTTTTCCCCGAGCCGAAATGACCAGTGAAAATGTTAATTCGTTTATCTAAAATGGGTTTCACGCCCCTTTCTTGTTACGCTAAAAAATGGTCGGTCTCCTCCCTTGATTATAGGGTAGTCCTAGGAGCTCGGCAAATAATATACTTTGTGGATTGGTCCGGATTTTCATGAAAGCTGGGGTTTGTGGCTGAGGGGAGTCGCAAGTTGTGGTAGTTGTTTACATATTTAGTTTGTGGGGAGTTGCATTCATCATCGGTCGGATACTTTTTAGAATATACGATGCCACAAAATAGTCGGCAATAATTAAATGCTTGATTCAGCAAATAAATCAAGTCATACCAGATCATTTGGCTGTTTTTTATCTGTTAAATTGTCAAACGCCAACGTTTTAGTACTTCATACATAATCCTCACAAAAACAGTTTTTTTTAATCACATTTCAATCACAAACGACTTATACAATGAAGTTATCAAAGGAGTGGACAATCGAATGGCAATTGAAGTTTTTAATCGAGTTGAGAAAAAATATATGATTAGCATGGAGACTTACGAGCAAATCCAATCTGATTTAAAAGAATATATGGATCTTGATGCATTTAATCAGCAATCCTATTACACGATTGCAAATATTTATTACGACACCAAAGAGCAAGAATTGATTCGGAAATCAATTGAAAGCCCAGTCTACAAAGAAAAACTTCGACTACGAGGATATGGTGTGCCAGGGCAAAATGACAAGGTCTATCTTGAGATCAAAAAGAAGTTTGATGGCATTGTCAACAAACGACGATGTGCGTTGAAGTTGACGGAAGCATATCAATTCTTGGAAACGGGTAGAAAACCAACCTTACAACCCTACATGAATGAACAAGTACTCAATGAAATCGACCGTTTTCTTGCGCAATATCCATTACAAGCAAATACCTATTTAGCTTATGAACGGAAGGCGCTATTTGGTAAAAATAACCGCGCGTTACGCATTTCATTTGATACAAATATCCGGACTAGAAATGAAGTTTTGCAACTAGAAGCCGGAGACTTTGGAAGGCCACTAATCGCTGGAGATAAAGTATTAATGGAAATCAAAACAAGTAGCAATCTGCCAATGTGGCTTGTGAAATTATTGACTACCCATAAGATCTACCCAAGCAAATTTTCAAAATATGGGACTGCTTTTGTGCAACAGATGACTAATAGGATGCTCATGCCAGCAACTGGAAATCAACCGTTGATTCATAACAGCCAACCCGCATAAAAGAGAACAATTAAAAACGAAGGAGCGATTTACATGTTAGAATCAGTTTTCACAGTAACCGAATCATCCATTTCTGTCGTTAGTTTGTTGTTAGCCCTTGCAACCGCAATTGGACTCGGCGCAATTGTTGGTTTTGTTAATATCAAATCACAAACGAATCGCGTTTCATCTCAAGGTTTCAATGTGACGCTCGTGTTATTACCAGCAATCATTAGCTTGATTATCCTTTTAGTCGGAAGCAATGTTGCCCGTGCATTTAGCTTAGCTGGTGCATTTTCAATCATCCGCTTTCGTAGCGCTGCTGGAGACCCTAAGGAAATTGCGTTAGTCCTGATGTCGTCAGCAATCGGACTTGCTTGTGGCACAGGCTATTTGGCCGTTGGTGTGATTGCCACCGTTATTTTGTGTCTCGTACTATTTCTGCTAGAACGATTTCAATTCGGTCAATCCCAGGCGATGCTGTTGAAAATTACAATCCCAGAAGATCTCGATTATCAAGCGGCTTTCACAAATCTCTTGCAACGTTTTACAAGTTGGCATCATTTCAAACAAGTGAAAACAACAAACTTAGGCAGTTTATATCAACTTAGTTATCTTGTTGTCTTGAAAAAAGAGGTTAATGAGAAAGAATTCTTGGATGAGATTAGGTGTTGTAATAGTAATCTAAATATTACTTTTATGGAAAATAGCCAGCAGAAGGAATATTGATTATTAAGGATGCAAGCTAGCTGAATAAAATGAAATGAACAAATATAAAGGAGAAAACAAATGAAGAAAATGATCAGTATAGTCGCTACAATGTCATTATTGTTAGTCGCCCTAACGGGGTGTGGAGATTCAGATATCGAAGGTAATAGTACCGCTCCAAGCGGACAACCTTCGGCCATGAGCAACGAAGCAGGCCCCTCTGCTAGTACAAAGGAGCATCTAACTGAGAACGATGCTAACGTTGTGCCAGAAGCTGATTTTTCAAATGCAACGGTCATCACATTAGGTAGTACAATGACAGTTGATGGAGATGGCGCTGAAGTAAACGGGAACATTGTGACGATCACAAAAGCTGGCAATTACACCGTAAGCGGTACGCTGGAAGATGGGCAGCTACACATCTTGGCTGACAAGGCAGAGGTCAACATTGAACTGAATGGTGTAAACATTACGAACTCATCTGGACCGGCCATCTATGCAGAGGATGACAAGATCACAACGCTTACTGTAAAAGAAGGTACAGACAATCGTATTTCTGATGGTGGAACAAACGATGCAGCAGCATTGTATTGCGAGGATGACTTAACAATTAACGGAACTGGTTCATTAATCGTGAATGGAAATACGAGCGACGGCATTGAAAGTAATGATATTCTCATCGTCAACAGTGGTGATATTGAAGTCAATGCACAGGATGATGCGATTAACGCAGGTGATGGGCTAATCATAAACGGTGGCAGTATCTACACAATTGGAAATGGCGACGGCTTAGACTCAAATGCCGATATGATGATTAACGGGGGAACAATTTATGTTGCTTCTGGTAACAACGCTAATGGGCCGATAGATGCAGGAGAAGGCGATTATGCTGTAACGATTAATGGTGGTGAAATCATTGCAACTGGTGGAAACATGGCGACACCAATCAATTCCGATTCAAAACAACATTCGGTCTATATTAATGCTGCACAACAGCAAGGAACAATGGTTAATATCACATCAAAAAGTGGTGAAGAAATTGATACATTCGTAGCAGAAAATAGTTTCTCAACTGTTTTCTATAGCTCTCCGGAACTTGTAGATGGGGAAACATACACGATCAATACAGGTGGCACACACAGCGGACAGCTTGTAGATGGCGCTTATCAAGACGGAACCTACACAGCTGGAACAACACTTGGTGAATTTACAACAGATAGCATCAATACCTCATACGGTAGTAGTGGTATGGGCGGACGTGGTGGAAAATAGCATAGCAGAAAGCAATTTATAGGATTATTTTCTAATCAATTGCTTTTTTGAGCTCAGCATAGGCAAGTTTCCGCTGGTCAGTGCGAGGTTTTGCCGCATGGCTAATGGTTCCGACTACCAAGCTATCATAGAAGGCATAAGTAGGAAGAAGTAGTGCTGTCAGATATTAAAGCCTTCACTGCAGCAACGAATGTTGACTACAGGCAGAAAAGACAAAGCAGGCGGTAACAAGTCAGTCGTTATGTAGAATATGACGTGCAAGTGGGAAACGCCAACTTGTAATGCGTGATGAAAATGGTACAAGGGTGCATTTTGAAAAAGAAGATCCGAGTAAAATAACAGATTCAAGTTGGTAAAGGAGAATAGTTTAGCAGAACATCTTAGGAATGATAAATTCATTCCACTCAGAAAACATAGAAGATTACAGACAAAAATGAGTGTAGCACCTTCTGTCGCACACACTGAGTGGTGGGTGACAGAAGGTGCGACGCTTTTGTTTGCTCATTAAGCTTGCTTTTTCTTCACAGGAATCCAAATCTCACTTTTGTAATTTGAAACGGTGGTGTCTTTGCCTTCATTCCACAGGATTTCGGGACCGCCTGTCAGTTCGTAATCAGAGATTGGAAACCATTCTGAATAGATTCTAGCCCATACGCTTTGTAGTTCTTGCGGAAATGGACCAATGGCTGTAAAGACAGCCCATGTCGCTGCCTCCACCGGAAGTGTTTGCCACCTATCAGGTGCTACATTGGTTGTTGCTACACCGATATATTGGTCGATTTCTGTATGCTCGGCGCGTCCTTCTGTGAAGTTAGTGGATACACAGAGAATGCCGTTTGGTTCTGTGTTAGCAAGTTGTTTAAGATCTGCGAAGTCTTGTGCGGTGAGACTTGCCCACATTGAATCCATTTGGTTATTGACCCCTTCATAGACGAGTGTGATTCTTTTCTTAATGCCGACAATCGTGAATGCTTCTTTTTCAACGATACGATAGTTCATTGTATTTCCCCCTTGGATTTGTAATTGAAAGGTCATTGGTGGAAACGCTTTCAGGTTGGTATTTGCTTTTCGGGCTCTGGAAGGTGAAACGCCGTGCATATTTTGGAAGGCCTTTGCAAATGCATCTGGCGACTCATAGCCTAGCTCGCTAGCGATTTCAATAATTTTCTTGTCAGTGCTCTTCAGCAGCGTGACAGCCATTGTTAATTTCCGCTGCCGGATATAACTACCAAGCGACATGCCGGAAAGAAATGAGAAGATGCGTCTGAAATGATACTCGGAACAACAAGCAATCTGTTCGACACGTCTGAAATCAATGTCATCGGCTAAATGCGTTTCAATGTATTGCATGGCAAGGTTCATTTGCCTCAGTGAATCCATCTGTGCACCTCCTTAGATCGTATTCTATCAGGGTTTCGGGGCGAAATCCCGTCATTTATGATGCTGGTATTATCGGATTTTCTATTTGTGCTTATACTTGTATTGATTGTAGCAGTTTTGATCTGGTGATAGCGTTTTTTCTTTGAAGCATGGCACTGCTAGGTGATGGTACTGGCTATATTTTGGAAGTAATGAGAAGATAAATTTTTTTCAAAAATGGTTGTGGTTTTTGATGCCTGATTTCCGTTCGAGTTTAGTTTGGAGTATAATAGGGAATTGTTATCATTATGATTTATTTTTGAGGTGGGCTTTTGTGAAACGAGCAAGAATTATCTATAATCCAACGTCTGGCCGTGAGGCGATGAAGAAGCATTTGCCAGAGGTGTTAGAGAAGTTAGAGAAGGCGGGTTATGAGGCTTCAGCGCATGCAACGACAGGAGCTGGGGATGCCACGGAGGCAGCGCGGATTGCGGTTCAGCGTCGCTATGATTTAGTTGTGGCTGCTGGTGGAGATGGGACTTTGTATGAGGTGATCAACGGCCTTGCGGAGCAGGAATATCGTCCGAAGTTCGGTGTGATACCGATGGGAACAACCAATGATTTCGCACGGGCACTCCATGTGAATAAGTCGATCTCTGAGGCGATTGATATTATTGCAGCAGGTCATACAGCACCGGTTGATATTGGTAAGGTCAATGATAGTTATTTCATTAATATAGCTGGTGGTGGACGGATTACGGAGCTGACTTATGAGGTTTCGAGTAAGATGAAAACTGCGCTTGGGCAGTTGGCTTACTTTATTAAAGGGATAGAGATTCTGCCGTCGATGAAGGCAACGCAAATGCGGATTGAATATGATGGTGAAGTGTTTGATGATGAGGCAACGATGTTCTTGATCGCCAATACAAATTCGGTTGGGGGATTTGAGCAGATTGCACCAGATGCTTCTATGCAGGATGGGCTTTTCTCGCTGCTCATTCTGAAGAAAGCGTCGCTGTTTGAGTTGATCAATGTGGCACGCTTGGCGCTTAAGGGCGAGCATATGAAGAGCGATAAGGTCATTTATGCAAAGGCGAATCATATTGTCGTGACGTCGAACAAGCCTTTGCTGCTCAATCTGGACGGGGAACTCGGCGGGGAGATGCCAGCGGAGTTTGTCAGTCTGCGCCAACATATTGACATCTGTGTACCAGCCGGATGGGAAGACAATCATGGCGAGTAGTCTCGCATGACCTAGAAGTAATGCGGTGACTACTAGGTGATCGGTATTTTTACAAGGTAGAGCGGAGGCGTTAATGTCTCGACTTTTTGTAGTGCGAGGAAACGACTAATAATTGAAAGAATTAAACAGATTGGAACGTATCAACCCTTTGTTGAAGAGTTATCGAAAGAGCGGTTATTTAGAGAGTTTAATCGTAAAATGACAGGGGAATGATTTAGCTTTATTGCTTGGAAACTTCACTTTTTGAAAAAGGAATATCAAAAAATTATCCCTCGCCAGTTGGCAACTTCAAAAATGTGCATTTTTGAAGGATTAGAAGGGTTTAGGAATTGTGACTTGTCATCTCTTAAACCCTTGTTTTAATGAAACCTTAGTATCTACAGCTACGGCAATGCTATTTCCTAACTTGTTGCTATTGTTTACGTTGACAAGTATACTGCGGTGCCTTTATACGCTTACTTATGTAGACACAAAAAACATCTTGAAAAAAGAGCAATCAATTGACTGCCCTACAATAATTTAAGTATGAGTGTACCCCTATTAATAAAAGTAACAATTGTCTTCTTACCACCTGAATCAGTTAAAAACAGCATGAGTTAGCAAAAGCTCATGCTGTCTGGAATTTACACAGTTTATCTTACACGCCCGATTTGCCTATTCAGAAACAATTCAAATACTTCTACCAGCATCTATAGGAAGGACATCCATACAAC
Organism: Caryophanales bacterium; assembly: GCA_031554215.1. Classification (GTDB taxonomy): domain Bacteria; phylum Bacillota; class Bacilli; order JARBTR01; family JARBTR01; genus JAVBKE01. The sequence continues at coordinate 514 of JAVBKF010000235.1, read as the reverse complement.
CTCATCATCTATAATATACACATTTTGATACCTTTCTTCACCATATTCATAATGGTAGTAAATCAAATTGTCTGAGGAACTCATTTTTTCACTTAGTTTCCATACATCTTCCTGATCTCCCCCAGCAAATTTGTAGTAGTAATCTGGATCATCTACTAACCAGCCATCGTTATTATTGTCACTATCCTCTTGCTTCTGAGCATGTGCCAAATTACTATCAGTCACAATCTTTGTCGGTTTCCCGAGCGTATTCACTAACTGATCGGTACTCATTCCCGCGCTAACTTTTTCAAAATCCTTCTTAGTTAATTCCTTCTTTCCACAGCCAGTAACAACAAGTAATACGCACATAATGTAAACTATCAGTTTAAATTTTCTCATTTTCCCCCTACTTTCGAGTGGTTGTTCCCGAATCTTTCCACACTGAATATTCGTCTTCTTCATTATCAGACTTAAAAACATATTCTTCCGATTCTGGACTTTCCCAATTAACGCCATCTCTTATCTCGGGGTC
>JAVBKF010000238.1:0-4208 GCA_031554215.1 Caryophanales bacterium | reverse complement strand
GATTTCATCTGCATCGGCTTCTTTTGAAACTGCCAAAATACTGTAGTGATCGATCATTGTTTCACCTATTTTCTTATGTAAAAGTGGCCCTTTTGACTGAAAACAGCATTGTTTTCACCCTATTTTCATTCCGTATTCGGAGCATACATGACACAAAAATCAACTGGTCATTTCTTTAAACCTTGAATATCATTCACATCTTGAATCTCTTTAATCCTTAAAGTCTTCGAAAACCCTTAATATCGCAATTTTCCAGATAAATCACAATCATTTTTCTTAGTAGAAAGGGGGCAAATGCCCCCTCCCCTTTGTTCCGAAAGATTAGAATCCGCCTTGGAATCCACCTTCGATTTTCACTTGCTCTGTTTTGTCTTTCTTTTGCTTGATGAGTAGTGTGAATTCGCCGATACCAGAAGTATCGCCGAAGTTTTCTACGTAATCAACAACGAAAGCATTTGAGAAGTTTACGCGTCTAACAACTTGATCAGCTGAAACAACTGATACAGTTACTTTTCTGTACGAATCTGCTCTTTCTGCAGGTACCATTGACCACTGAGCTAGTTTAAGTGTTGCGTCAGCAGCTTCTCCATCAGTTGCAGTAATGACCTTTCCAGTTACTTTAAGTGTTGTACCGACATCAGTAGAACGTGCGTTTGAATCGTTTGGTGTATCCATTTCAAAGCGTACAGATGTGATATTATCCAGACCCAAATCAATCATTTCTGGACCTTCTACTTGTAATCTAAATCCCATTCTTGTTGCCTCCTATTAATTTATTTTATATAAGGAGAGTTGCCTCTCCGTTATACCAACCTCATCCCATCCACACTTAGATGGGTTCTTGCTAGCCGACTACACGAGCGTTTTGTCTCTAGTAATTTCGCCAATTAAATTCTTCGTGCTGCCACTAAAATTCAGTGACACATCAAAGCGGCTTGCCTTGTCATCGACGACACAGCTAATGTCGTCACCCTCATAGAGAATCGAGTTGACGTTGCCTGTGTTTTCAAGCCATTTACTCTTCTGACTACTTGGATTATTGCTGAAGAAAAACCGAATATTGTCGCTCTTGAAATCATTGGTTTGGAACCGCATAATACGGTCCAAATACGTACTAACAAGTGTTTTGTAAATTGAATCAAAACCGTCTTCCGTCATTTCAAGGCTACGTGCTTTATAAACAGTAATGCGGGAAATATCTTTTCCACCTAGCTGACTGTTCTCTGATGCAAAGACAAAACCAAAGTTTTGACGATTGATCATGTCTTTAATCTGATTGGTGAAACCGGAAATTTCTTTTGCCATTGTCGTTGGCACGCGCAGTGCATGGTCATTCGCTTCGATGTCGAAACGAACGCCTGGATTATTCCGGTATGTATCACGAAATCTCTCTTTGAGGAATTCCGGACATTGATAAGCTGCCACCAAACCTGCGGCGACATAGGCTGCGCCGACATAGACGCCTTCAATCCAAAGCTTAAGAATATCTTCTTTTTCTTTAGAAAGCTGAACGCCATGTTCAGATTCAATCATTTTGCTGTCAATGATGACACCTGATTTATCACGCGGGATAATCGTAAAGTTCGGTAAGCAAGGAATGGCGAATTCGCTGTAATCCTTCCGAACAAGATGCTTACATTTGTCCACATACTGGTCAATCGCTGTCGTTGCCAAGTGGTTAAATGTTGTTTCTTCCCCAGACTTGAAACTGAAGAATACTTGCACTCGGTAACGATAAATAATATCGAGTAGGACTGACAATGACTCCATTGTATTGCCATCATGTTTTACATTATTTTCGTTCCCTTTGAACCTTGACCGGCTAATCTTGTTCTTGCCCATTTCATCCAGCTCAACGTTTGGCACAATCGCAAACCAAATTGTTTTCGAGAAATCATTTTTCATATTGACCGTGTTTAAATACGTCTCTAAACGCGGGATATGATTACTCTTAGTCATCATATCCATACTTGTCTTCGTGATGATTAGTGAAGGCGCCATGCCTTTATTCTTTGTTTGGTACTGATCAAAGTACATCTTCACGCCAAGAATTTTCTCGATCAACGGCTTGACAGCCTTAATGAAATCATCTTTAGAAGACTTGTAGAATTCTAAATACGTATTGTAATTGCGCACTTCTAGTGCCATATCTACTTCAGAATTCACTGTAGCCGGTAATGGTGAGAATGTCCGAACCACGAGGTCCTTCACATAAGAAATTGGCTGTTCATTGAGCTCTTCGTAATCTTCCTCAAAGCAAAGTGACAGCTCATTTCTTGACCCTTCTTCAAGCAGAGTGAGTGATGTCGTTTCTTCCTTCGGTGCTTCGATGATTTTCAGTTCACCGTCTTCACCCATTGTCAGGACACCGGCTTGGAATGCCTCAGCGTTGTTTTCACTTTGCGCACCGCCAAGTAAGAGTCTTGTTTTAATATCTTCAATCGCAAGTGGCATCATTGCCATTACGTTATTGTAATTAAGACTTGCTTCTTCAAACTTATAATTGAGCTTGTCACCCACATCGAGCTTCTTTGGATCGCCATCATCAATCTTTTCGTATTCTGAATACAAATAATGAATCTCACGACGTACCTGGCGGATATCATCCATCACCTTTTTCGGTGAAATCATGTCCAGTATTTTTTCAAATTTGAAATCGACATTCGGAATCCCTTGACTTCTCTTTGTGTCAATCAACGTGATTAACATTTTCAAGAAATCATTATTTTGATCAATGACAATTTCTGTGATGCAATCATCAGCAATGTTTTCCGGCTTCGTCAAAGTGTAGACAACCTTTTGATTGGCTGCATTGTAAAATGAGTAAACAGTTGGTGAAAATCGATCCAAGAATTCATCAAAACTTTTCACAAGAAGGTATTGGTGAATTTCCTCAATCTTTTCATCATTTAAACTATCAACCCCTTTGACATCACCAACAATCGTTAGTAGATTCAAAGCCTCTGGGTTGATTTCTTCAAACAAAATCGAACGGTTTGTCTGTGAAATAATTGTCATGTTTTTTTTAAATTGATAAGTTAGCCTCTTGTTTTTACGCGCTTATCAACTTATTTTCCTCCTCTCTCTTTTTAAAAATGGACATACTGGTATGACACAAAGTCATTATATATTAATATCTTTGTAAAATAAATACTTTTTAAATATTATTTTCATTCAATACCTTAAATTATTATTTAAACCGTACTTTTTACGCAGACCCAATATTGATTAAGTAAGGATTTTTCTCACTCGAAGTTCAACTTCAGTGATGCCATCCTCAAATGTAATATAAAGCCGATCGTTGTTCTTAATGGACACCGCTCTGTTGCTTGCAACCGCCTCAGCCTTCAGCTGGACGTGGCAAGTGGTTTTATGCATGAATGTCAATTGATCATTTTCTCTAATCAAAAAATAAATATGCCTACTCTCAGGCAAATGCTCCGTCACGCCCACCTGATCGAACAGATGATGCAACGTTGTCTTTCTCCGTTTATGAAAATGATCCTCTGTCCAAAATTGAACAGGAAACTCATCACCACTAGCAGTATCCAGAAAGTATCCCTCGAGCCGGCCATGAAAACAAACACTTTTCCTTTTCTTCACAATCCAAATTATGAATAAGGTCAGCACAATAAGCATTACTAACTCGGGTAGCCAATAATAGCGCCAGATCGGATATTTGATTACCGTCACATCAGCTTGTGAAATATCACTCTCGGAAAATTTCGCCTGAATCGTGACAGTCATCTCGTGATTGCCATCAGCCTTGGTAACGAGTTGATGATCTTTAATCATCATTTCATCGTTCGACTCACTGGAGACAATTTGATAGGATACTGGCTTCTTGCCATCTTTCAGGAAAAACGTGTCTAAATTGTAGTCTTTAGATTGCCTTCCTTGCTCGAAGGTGATTGGCTTTACCGTTTCAATACTAGAAGCAACGCTATGGTTGTTCGTTGTTGTAAAGGTACTGCTACTGCCGGCGCTACTACTAGAAATCTCTGCTGAAAAAGCTAGTTCAGCGGCACCATTGACAGGATAATCATAGCTAAAAGCATTCTTGTCTTTCTCCATGGCATAGCGTTCATCTGTATTCGTCAGCGAATCATGGACAATAAGCTCAGCTGAGAGTGATTCAAATATTGCAGGATCTGTCACTTTTTCCTGTTTGACCGCATCCCATAGATAGACCGATACAGTCACCGATG
>JAVBKF010000213.1:0-30503 GCA_031554215.1 Caryophanales bacterium | reverse complement strand
GTGTACTATTTCCTAGTGTAATAAATCGCGACCATCTGGATAACCCTTTACTCACCTGCCTGATGCACGTACCGCTATTTAATTGTGACATACCCTTTTATAGACCTTAGCCTTTCCCTATTGATTTTCAATCGGTTGAAATAGCACAAATACCTACGCAGTATCGAAAACTGGATGAACGCTTATTTTTCGAGAGATGACATGGTTTTAGGTGAGGAGGATTTATAAACAATGGAGAGAAGCTTAAGTATGGAGCTTGTCCGGGTCACGGAAGCCGCCGCCCTGCAATCAGTGCGCTGGATGGGACTTGGCAAGAAGAACGAAGCAGACGATGCCGCAACAACCGCTATGAGACAAGTTTTTGATACAATCCCAATGAGAGGTACAGTCGTGATTGGTGAGGGTGAAATGGACGAGGCACCCATGCTTTATATTGGTGAGACGCTTGGAACTGGGCAGGGACCACAGGTTGATGTTGCAGTTGACCCACTCGAAGGCACCAATATTGTTGCCTCAGGTGGTTGGAACGCTTTGACTGTCGTCGCGATTGCCGATGCAGGGAATCTCTTATACGCACCAGACATGTATATGGAAAAGATTGCAGTCGGTCCTGATTGTGTTGGAAAAATTGATATCAGCGCTCCCGTAGCAGATAACTTATATGCTGTTGCCTGTGCTAAAAACAAGGATATTGGCGATGTCGGGGCAACACTCTTATACCGTGATAGACACGCAGCCATCATTGATGAAATACGCAAGATTGGTGCGCGTATTAAACTCATCAACGATGGAGACGTTGCTGGTGCTATTAATACAAATTTTGATTTTACAGGCGTTGATATTCTTTTCGGGTCTGGCGGTGCACCAGAAGGGGTACTTGCTGCCGTTGCACTAAAATGCCTTGGAGGGGAAATTCAGGGTAAACTGCTCCCGCAAGACGCACTAGAACTAGAGCGGTGTATAAAGATGGGGCTTGATGTAGACAAAGTGTTATTGATGGATGATCTCGTCAAGGGAGACGACGCTATTTTTGCAGCAACTGGTGTCACAGATGGCGAGTTACTAGACGGGGTTCAATTTAAAACAAAGATTACCACCACAAATTCATTAGTTATGCGTGCAAAAACAGGGACAGTGCGCTTCATTGAAGCACAGCATTCACTTGTGAATAATCCTTTTATGATACGCCTAGCCACGATCGCTTTCTCTACACCAATAGCATGATCGCATTAGCATAGTGAAGTAGTCCACACTTACCTGATTCGCTCCTTTATTTCAACGCTATTGGTGTGGTTCACTTGCTTCAGCTTCAATAGTCTACCTTTAGTGCTTTTCAAACATGCACAAACCCATTCATTTCAAAAAAACAACTCCATATTACGAAAGTTTCTAATAAAAGAATTAAAAAATTGAATTTTGTGCAAAAATTCAGTACAATAAACTGGCGACTAAAAGCAAGCTAACTGTTTCCACCTTGCGTTACCCCAGATTTCCCTTCCTGATTTATCAATCACAGAAAAAATACTATCAATAGAAAGAGTGTTATACATGGATATTACAATTAATGAATTGGGCCAAATGAAATTAAAACAGCTATACGACTTAGCTAAAGAGCTTGGTATCACGAATTATAGTAAGCATACAAAGAAAGAGTTAACATTTGCTATATTAGGCGCAAGGGCTGAAAAAGACGGGTTTCTTTTCATGGAAGGAATTCTAGAAGTCATTCAAAGTGAGGGATTCGGCTTCCTACGACCAATCAACTATTCACCCTCTAAAGAGGATATCTATATTTCAGCCTCACAAATTAGACGTTTTAGTTTACGAAACGGCGATAAGGTTTCTGGAAAAGTGCGACCGCCAAAAGAAAATGAGCGCTATTTCGGGTTGTTACATGTTGAAGCGGTCAATGACATTAACCCTGAGCAAGCAAAGGAACGTGTCCATTTCCCTGGACTGACTGCACTTTTTCCAAACCGTCAGATTGTACTCGAAACATCGCAGCAACATACCTCTACGCGACTGATGGACATGGTCGCTCCAGTTGGATTCGGACAACGTGGCTTAATTGTCGCCCCACCAAAGGCTGGTAAAACAATGCTGTTGAAGGAGATTGCCAACTCCATTACAACGAATTATCCAGATGCAGAGCTGATTGTTTTGCTAATTGATGAGCGTCCTGAGGAAGTAACAGATATCGAGCGTTCAGTTAAAGCAGATGTCGTGAGTTCAACATTTGATGAAACACCTGAGAACCATGTCAAAGTATCAGAGCTTGTTTTGGAACGTGCTTTACGCCTTGCAGAGCATAAGCGTGACGTAATTATCTTAATGGATAGTATCACTCGTTTAGCGCGTGCTTACAACCTTGTAATACCACCAAGCGGCAGAACGCTATCTGGTGGTATTGACCCAGCAGCGTTTCACCGTCCAAAGCGTTTCTTCGGTGCCGCACGGAACATCGAAGAAGGAGGCAGTTTAACAATTTTGGCAACTGCGCTAGTGGATACTGGTTCACTCATGGATAATATCATCTATGAGGAATTTAAAGGAACCGGGAACTTGGAATTACATTTAGATCGTGGACTTGCTGAGAAGCGCGTGTTTCCTGCTATTAATATTCGTCGTTCAGGTACACGGAAAGAGGATTTAATCATCCCACAAGATCAGCTCGATAAACTGTGGTTGATTCGTAAAACGATGGGCGATGTCCCAGACTTTGCTGAACGCTTGATTCGTAAGATTAAGTACAGTGAAAATAATGCGGAGTTTTTCAAAGTGGTTGATGATGATATGAAGAATTTGCATAGTAACGGTGCTAAAAGTTTAATTTAGTCATCGTATAAAAAAGTACTGCCAAGCATAGAGTTGATAGCTGGTCATTCTAGTTATCTCTTTGCAAGAGGGCGGTGCTTTTTTTTCCTTCGTACAGATTGCCTCAGTCATTTTTTTGGACAAGCACGAAAGGCGGGGGCTATAATTGAATCGACAATCGGTTATTGCTAATCGGACGACTAATAATGGTAGTTTGAACCTTATTTCATCAGGGGCACCTCACGGAGAGAGCTATAAAGTTTGGGGTATCATTTTACAAGTCCTTAGCTCCTAGCAACCAACGCTTTATTGTTTTTTTATAAAAAATGTCTTAAAAATTGGAGGAATTAATATGGTAGCAGGAAAGTTGAAAGTTGGCATTATTTTAGGTAGTACAAGAGAAGGGCGCGTTAGTCCGCAGGTAGGTTCTTGGGTTCAGGAGATTGCAGCGACACGGAATGATGCTGACTATGAGATTGTCGATATTGCGGAATTTAATTTGCCATTCATGGGCACGACTGATGGAACAGAGCCAGGTATTGCAGCGTGGAATGAAAAAATTGCTAGTTTGGATGGATTCGTGTTCATCGCCCAAGAGTACAACCATAGTATTTCTGGCGCATTAAAGAACGCACTGGATATGACTCGCGATGCATGGAACAACAAGTCAGCTGGAATTGTTAGTTATGGCTCAACTGGTGGCGCGCGTGCTGCGGAGCATTTACGCGGGATACTCGGCGAACTATTGATTGCCGATGTTCGCACGCACCCAACACTGTCATTGTTTACTGACTTTGAAAATTATTCAACATTTAAACCTGCTGAAATGCATCAAAGTAATGTAAATGCGATGCTTGATCAAGTCGTTGCCTGGGGCGGCGCTTTGAAAACTTTAAGACAATAATTTCAAATAGCACGAATTAGAACACCTCTCACTGGCTTATGAAACAGGCCTACTTGGTAGGTGTTCTTTTTTAAAATTAACAGACGAACTATCTGCATGAGTCACTAATGAATGAGTAAGATGATCTTAATACCAATTGTAGTTAATATAAAACCACCAAGGATTTTGCTATAAATACCCAGCGCCTTATGAATTCCACGTCCTAATAATAGACCAACCCATGTTAGTAACATCGCAACGATACCAAATAGAATCAGAATCGGTGCAATTTTCATTCCAATCATCCCAAAACTAAGCCCCACCGAAAAACTGTCAATGCTGACACCTAACGCAAATAGGATTAACCCAATGCCAGATGGAATCCGATTACTTGCTCGCTTAGAAACAAGGTTACTTGCGACCATTTGTAAACCTAAGCCAATTAATAATACACCACTAACCATCGTAGCAATTCGTCCAAACTTGATCGTGAATATCTCACCCAGCACGATCCCTACCGCCGGCATCAGCACGTGAAATGCACCAACAACAAGTCCAATCTTGAGGACTTGTCGTAGGCTGATTTTGAACATACCAAGCCCAAGACCGACAGAAAATGCATCCATCCCAAGAGCGAATGCCATAATGGAGATCGTAAACAACTCTGACAGATATCGATCCAATTTGAACACCTCTTTATCAATTTATGGGCTGTCCAAGTTAAATATGTATGGCGAGACAAGCATTTTGGTTTGGAAGCAGTTAGCTCACTGCCTCCAAACCAAAAAATTACAGTTCGTCGGTCTGTTTTCCGCTTTACTCCACTCAAAAAATACAGCAAAAAAAGCCCACTCATGCATATTCCACCACATGAACAGACTAAAAACAAATATTAATCACTCTCCAACAGTAGCGAAAGTGCTACATCAATCACGATTAAAATCTCTTAGTAGAGATTCTTCTTATGAATACGACTACTGCCATGAGCGCTGAACTCATTAGCATTGTGACTTCTCCAGAAATCGTATAATCAGCTGTTTCTGGATTCAACAGAGCCTCACTGATCACTACTGGATCACTCGTTACTAGTGCTGTACTAACAACTGGCTCTGGCACTTGTACCGGTGTTGGGTCCGGAGTCGGTACTGGTTCCGGAATCGGTATTGGGTCCGGATCTGGTTCCGGTTCCGGCTCTGGTTCCGGCTCTGGTTCAACTGGAATCAGCACTGGGATAATCACGCCACCAGAAACACCATTCAGGTACTGGCCTTCTGTCAATGTAAATGGGTTTGTAACCCAATCACCTGATGTATTCATGAAATCATTATCATAATTTTCATTACTCGTCCCATTGTTTGGTGCTAAATAAGCACTTTCATCAAACGAGCCATTATCCATCATAAGAACGTAATCCCCTGCTGCAAAGCCATATAAAAAGAAATTCCCATTTACATCAGTCGTTGTTGTAGCAACTGGGTTACTAAAACTAGTTCCACTTGTAAACAGGCTAATCGTTACATTCGGGAGGGCAGGCTCATCGGGTTCTTGCACACCATTTTTATTATTGTCAACCCAGAGGCTACCCTTTACGCCTGATGTATTTGCGGCAAATACCTGTTGTACTGATAAATCATTCACCCCGCAAAGCAGTGCGATTGCTAAAAAGATGATTTTCTTCATTTTAATGTCCCCCTCCCCTTTTTAATACTAGTCCCTTGAAACACTGAAACCAAGAAATCACTGGGGGCTGCTAGCAGCTAGTTAAAGCACCATCTAAAGGCATCTTTGTATAACAATTATGCTAAACCACACTATTATTCAATCGTTTCGTGAATACTTTAAGACACACTTAAGTCATTTGTTTCGGCATAGCTAGAAAGACAGGGACGGGTGAATGTCACCCCTCCCTATCCATTTCAGAGCCTTAATTCTTAATAAGGAACATCGGCTGGTAAACCAGCACCAGCTTTAAATTTATCTTGTGCTGGCTTATTTTGTAAAGACTCTTGGTCATGTGAAACATCCTTTGCATGACAACCTAAACATACAGACATTCCTGTATAACGCTTAGTCGCAGATGAATCATTAGGATCTGTCATATACGTAAGCGCTTCCGCTTGCGTATAATTCGCCCCGGTTGCCGGGTTGGTTGATGCTGTGAGTACAAGATCATCCGTCTGAGTTCCCTCAGTTGCATAAGCTTTATATCCTGCTGCATCACGCATTACAGTGTTATCTGTACCATGCGCAAAGTGACAACGCGTACAAGAATATCCATCTGTGTACGTACGATGACGGTGAGCCTTATCATACTTACCACTACCAGCTGCAGTATCAGTTGTACCTGGTTTAGATGCATCATCAGCTGTGCCTACTATACCGTCTGCCCCAGCAGTTGTCTGTGGTGTACGCGTGTATGACATATAGTCCGTATGACACTGACTACAGAACAAAGATAGTTGACGTCCAGACCCTGAATTGTATTCAGCATAGCTTGAATCAAAATATGATCTGTTATAGGTAACTTCTTGTGTTCCACCGGCCGGAACTGCACGATATGGCTGTACTGAGATACCAACATTCAGCGTAACCGATGTTCCTACTGGCAATGCTGCCTCAATATCAGATCCATAAGCTAAACCGTGCTTGTAATCAACGATATGGTTAGAAGCGTTTGGCTTTTTGAACTCCGCTGTTGTTGTCACGGCTGTATCACCTAAATCCCAAAGCGGATAATCCGGTACATACTTTCCAGATTTTGCATCCCACCAGTAAGTCATCAGAACTTTACTCCCTACTTTACTGTTTGGCACAACATACCCAGAAGGATCTGTATACCCTGTGTTTACAAGATCTTTATAATAGCCCGTAGTCCATGGTAATGCACTTGTAGATACCGGCGTCCAGGCAAGAATATAATCCTGACCAGGAGCATATGCAGGTAATGCTGTTGAACTTGCAATCGGAGCTGTGATTGTCGCATTTACAGTGTCACCAATACTCGTGTTTAATAATGCAACACTATCTGAACCATGGACATTATGGCAACTACTACATGATAGTGTAGAAGACCAATCGCCACTAGCATTAGCTGCATTGTTACCACCAGGAGCAGTACCAATTTTCACTCCAGACTTAACGTTATGTTCTGATGCACCAGTTTCCTTGTTATCTTGTCCTGTAAATACACCTGCATTTGTTCCATGCTCAAGCGCAGGCGCAACTGTACCATCATGACAGGCCTCACAAGTTGCCGTAGCTGTATCTGTGAACAATAACATATTAGTAGAATCTTGCGCTGTATGTGTTTTATGACAACTTGCACATGAGTTCGTATTGTTCTGGTACTCCCCATGGACACTCTGTCCATCACGCGCTTTGTTTAAATCGCCTTCTCCAGTGTGGTTAGCATTTGACTCCTTTTGAGCCGGCGCCACAGCTAAAGCTGAACTACTAACAACTACAACTAGCAATAATCCAAATATTAAAGAAGTAAATAATTTAACTTTATTCATTTTTTCTTCCCCCTTTCTGTAAAAAAAGTAATAAAGTTTTTTTGTAAAACGATCATTATGGGAACGTTTATAATAGCTGTCCCCTAGCCATCACCCCCTTAGATAAACCATTCTTACTTAAACATTTGAATTCTACCATTTGTTGAATCAACAATATAGATCATTCCAGTATTATCGATAAACATCCCAGTTGGGAATAAGAACTGACCTGCATTGGTACCCATCTCACCAAAGGAAACGGTTTGTTTATTTTTATAACTGAATCCGAAAATCTCATGCCCAATCTTATCGGAAACTAGAATTCTACCATTGTCATCCACCACTACACCTCGTGGACTCGACATTGTGGATCCTTCTCCTTCTTTTTTACCAGTGATGTCTTTGATATATTTTCCTTTTTTATCAAACACTTTGACGACTGCAAGGCCAGGATCTGCTACATAAATATTGCCACCCTCATCGACCGTAAGACCATTAGGCTTCTCTAGATGAAGTCCTTCTTCATTGCTGTTTTCAATGAACAGTTCTCGTTTCCCGTTCAAATTGAATACAGAAATATTACCAGTGTTAACTTCAGGTACATATAGTTTGTCATCATAAATACGAATCCCGCTCGGACCATTAAATTGATAACCACCCTCAGGCTCGAAATATTTCACAAACTTTCCTGTCTGATCAAATATTGAAATGGTATTGTTATACATATCAGCGACGTAAATATTGCCATCACTATCAACTGAAACACCATAAGGAAATTTGAATTGACCAGGTCCTGTACCTTCGCTACCAATTGCCATCTTTGGTTCCCCGGATTTATCAAACACAATGACACGATCGTTACCAGTATCAGATACATAAACATTCCCGCTATCTACAAAAACGTCCATTGGATCTTTCAGCTTATACTCTCCAGTCCCCTGAATCATTCCTTGAAACTCAGGAATATCTTCTCCTGTACCTTCAGTATTGCCTGTAGCTACCTGTGTTCCAAACCCGAAGTAAGTGATTACCGAAAACAAGGCAACAACAAATAGTACGATTAGAGCCATATACGTATATACTCGCTTTTTCTTCAATGTCTTTAGACTTCCCTTCTGAAATAACTGCGTCTACGATTGATCACTACTCGTCAGATGAGCACCAGAATTACTTTTGCACTCTTTCTAACGCCTCACTTGCTTCTTTATAAGTAGGATCATAGGATAGCGCTTCTTCGTAAATCTTTGCAGCTGCCTCTTTATCTCCTTGCGCTTCAGCGACAAGTCCAGCTTGATAGATAATCTCTACATTACCAGGACTAAGTTTCTCGGCTTCTGCCAATATGTCCTTGGCTTTATCGTAATCTTCTAGTGCATATAAGCAACGTCCCTTAATTAGTTTAGGTTCATAACTATCAGGTGATAATTGCTCCGCTTCTGTTGCAACCTCTAAAGCATCACTATACTTTTCTTGTTTTTCTAACAGTATCGCTTTATTCAAATAGGCAGGATAGTAATTGTCATCAAGGTCAATGGCAACATCAAATTGTTCCATTGCCTTCTTATTTTCACCAGCTTGTTGGTAGGCAAATCCAAGTTCAACTCTGCTTTCAGGATCGTTCGGGCTTTTATCAACAGCTTCAATTCCCGACTTGAGCGTTACGTCAAGGTTTCTTTCATCAACACTTTTCCAGATGAATTGAGAACAAATGATAAATCCAATGACAAGACTAACAACGAGCGTTCCTGACAATAGAAGGATTGATTGCTTCTTGGTAAAAACATCGTTTTGATTTGTTTTTTCTGTACGACTAGGTGGTTCGTTCCCTACCACTGCCCAATTCTGTTTATCTAACTGCTTTTCGATCTCTTCAGTCATGGTCTTCCTCCTTCGATACTAACATCTTTTTCATTCGGCTATTGTCTATCATGGGCTAGGCTAGGATGCGAGATGACATGTCTTACACTGACTCTCCGCATGACAGCTATAGCAATCGTTGGCCAACTTTGTGGGTGGCGACGATGTCCTTGGATGCTGTGTTTGCCATTGATATTCATGTGAATCTTCGTGACAAGTACTACAATTAACCGTTGAAATTTGTGGTGTTGGTCCTGGTGTTTCGTCATGACAAGTCAGGCATTTTTCCTTTTCAGTCTCAGCCATCATTCCATGTTTTCCAAAGAAAGCTTCATCATGACTTGGCGGTCTCTGGCTATGGCAATCCCTACAAAAATCATTTTGTCGTATGTACTCTTTCGGTGGTATCGTTTGTTTCTCACCATCATTTAAGTAGCTTGAAGCTGAAGAACTTTCATTCCCGACCACAGTAATTTCTGTTTCTGACATATATTTGTGACAAGTGTTACAACTTGCAATATCCTCTTTTGCCCCTGCGCCATGAAGTGATGTCGCAAAGCTTGGATCATTGTGACTTTCTAGTTTCATACCAGTGCTATGGCAGGTTGCACATTCATTTGAAACATCTCGGCTCTCATGACAACTCGTACAATCCTCCATTGACACCAAACTCCCAGTACCCGATGGCGACTTCATTGCCTGTACACCGGATGCTTCAGACCAATCATCATAGCTGTCTGAGTCTGATAACTTGCGCTCATCAACATTGCCGTGTGCAACACCAGAATGACATTCTACGCAATCAACATTTTTCTCCTTATGCTGATCATGCTCTGGTATTGTGTCACCATTCGGTGATACGGTTCTATTTTCCATGGTATGACAACTTTCACAGGCCGAATCAGGAATCGTCCCATGTATTTCAATCGGATCTTCCGCTGTATTGGTTACTTTCTTAAAAGCGCGAACAAAGAAATCACCCTGCGCCTCAAGTTTCCCGGAAAATCCAGGTTCATAGTGACAATCTACGCACTCAACTGACGAGTGGGCAGATGCTTCCCACGTATGTACCTCAGGACTCATTTCATGGCACGAAGCGCAAACTGCTGAACTAGTCGCTACCTTACTCGTAATCATTCCTAAAATAAGCAGCCCCACTACGACAAGAAATCCAACTAAACCTATTTTCAGCCACTTCGTGTTCGATAATTTACTAGATTTTCCCCTTGTGTTTAATGGCTTTTTATCCATTGCCCTCTCCTTAACCTAGCACCTTAGTTTCTCCATAAATATAGATGATAGATGTTCCCCCTTGTCACTAAAAGACAGGGAGAACATCTATGTAGGATTCATTCATTAACTGACCTGTTTAGCCCTCACTTTTAAATCCAGTTGAGTGACATGTTTCACAAGTAAGGTCTCCAGCTGGTGCGTTTGATTCTTCACCTTTCTTAGGATCTTCCTTGTCGTGACATACGTAACAGTTTTGTTTAGCTTCTGGTGTCGTTGAGGTTGTTGCGTGCATTACGAGCCAGCGATCCTCGTCATGACTTTCAGGTCTTTCTTTATGACAGTCATTACAATACTCATTTGCTCTCGCTTTCTCTGCAACTGATTCTGGCTGTTCACCTGTTGCATCATCGATGGCTGCCGTATAACTTTCTTCATGTTCAAGTCTGCGTACCCAGTTTTCTTCACTATGACAAGTGACACATTCATCGACATTTTGCATCGCATCATCACCATGACCATTTATCCAATTTTCATCGGCATGTGTTTCAGGTGTTGTGATTGTTTCATGGCAAGTTGCACAGTCATTTGAAATTTTGACATTTTCACCTTCGTTTGAAACAATTTCAAGCATATCCGCCTGTTTCATCGGTTTACCAGTGTCTTCATTTGTAAATTCATATACCAATGTCGCACGTTCGCGGTGGTTTTCTGGCACTTCCATCATTGGCAACGCATATTCTACATCTTCATACGGTTCTTCCCCGGCATTAACCTTCGTATGACATTCGATACAAGTACCCATGTTCGTTTTTCTTTCTGCATCTGTCACTAGCTTGGCTGGGGTTTCCAGATCATCATTACGCCAATATTTAAGATCTTCTTCGTAAATGAGTCCCCGTTCAGCTACCTTACCGTGTGCAACACCTGAGTGACAGTTAATACACAAAACACCCTCATCAATATGCTTCTGATGTTCCACTTTTAATCCGCTATCAGTCGGTGTAACATTACGATTTTCTGAGTGACAAGTCTGACAGTTTTCATTCAAAACCGCTTCTTCTTCTGTACTATGTATAGGATTAGGAATGCCAATCACATGGTAATACACTTCTTTCAAAGATTTTACTTTGTGTCCAAGTTCCTGCGCTACATTTCCTGGTGCAACATGACAGTCTACACACTCTGCTTCAGCATGCGCTGAATTCTTATAAGTCGTATACTCTGGTGCCATCTCATGACACGATTTACAAAATTGCGAACTATTTGTTGCCACTACTGCCCCCGCAGAAATCGCTAACACGACAACAAGCCCCACTGTTCCAAACAGTGCAGCTCTCCATTTATTGACTGGATTCGACCAATCAATTGACTTAATTCGCTTAAAAAACCCACGTTTCTTTGGTTTTTCTATGCTACTCTTCCCCATATTTATTCCCCTTATTACCCAACTCTTTAGCTCATTTAGTAAAGTATCTCACACATTTCCAGTACATTCAATGAACTATCTGTGAACTATCCGCGAACGAAAGTACCTGTTTTTTCCATATCGCTGATTTGTATTCAAATTAAAAAGGCACAATCCTCATGAAATCGAGCCTTTTCTGTGAAATATAGCATTAGTTGATAAAATTAGTTATTCTTGAAATTCCTCATCCGTCATTTCCTTCATCGTCTGATTCCCAGACGCTCTCCGGAGCCGATCCATGATCGCCTCACCAATCCCTTGCCTAGGGACAACTTCTCCAAAAATAATGTCGACTTTTGTTTGGTCAAAGGCACGAAGTTCTGCGTACATCGTTTCAGCAACGCTAGCTAAATTGTTTTTGCTCCCTTTAGCCGCTATTACATCTGCCTGATAGAAGGACTTATGTTCTTGCCAAGTGTATATGCCTACCTTCTTACCATGCGCTTTCATTTTATTAATCTCTTCTTGTATGAATACTGGTGAGCCGCTTATTAAGATGAAAGGTGCCCTCGGAGCATAGTGCTGATATTTTTGGCCAGGCGACTTCGGTGCAGCTGCGGCTGTACTAAGACCTGGATCGACTAGAACCTTCCCGACACAGCTTTCAAGCTGTGATTGCGTGATTCCGCCTTGACGTAAAATGATTGGCATATTTCTAGTAACATCAACAACCGTAGATTCAACACCAACTTTTGTGCCTCCGCCATCAACAATGCCTGAGATGAGACCAGCAAGATCCTCGTAAACATGTGCAGCTGTGGTTGGGCTGGGACGACCAGAAAGATTGGCACTTGGCGCAGCAATTGGCACCCCTGCAGAACGAATAATGGCTAGCGCTATCGGGTGATCAGGCATTCGTATTGCGATTGAATCTAGCCCTGCTGTCACTAAACTTGAAAACTTGTTGGGTTTACTGTTGAATACAAGGGTTAGTGGACCTGGCCAAAACTCCGCCATCAACTTTTCTGCTGTTTCAGGTATGTGCTCAACTAATTCAAACAGGTCTTCTTGACCTGCTATATGGACAATAAGCGGATTATCTGATGGACGACCTTTTGCCGCAAAAACTTTACTTACCGCTTCATCTGCCAGCGCATTGGCTCCTAGACCATAAACTGTCTCAGTAGGAAAGGCTACGAGTTCCCCCTCAGCAAGGTAGCGCGCAGCTGCACGAATCTTCTTCTGACCCACTGCTGTTTCAGTATCAGAAATCTTCCAGATGTGTGTGTCCATTAATTTTGCCAACTTCCTTCATAGATAATAAATCTTTAGTTCTAGTATAAGAAAATGATAGGGGGAAAACAAGCTGTCTATCAACATTACTAAGCCTTTTAGTTTTTTTGGCATTTTTTTAATTTATTTCTCCATTGATTTTCAATGCTATCAGATTCGTCACAATTGCTGAGAAATATTATATTAAGAAGCCTTTATAACCTGCATTGCAATATAATAAATATGCCAAAAAGAAATATATTCCATTGATTCCATTACTGGAAACTGTTACTATTATTCTGAATAAAAAAGGAGGAAATATTATGCATAATAGTTTAAAAAGATTTTCATTGGTAATTTGCGTATCGGTTTTTGCTACTACAATCCTTGCTGGTTGCGGCGAAAAGACGCATGTTGTTAAAAGTACAAACGAGAAGGTGGAACTAAAAGTTCCTGAAAGTTGGAAAATTGAGAAGGACGAATCACTTACTGATTCTGCAATTATTGTTATAAATGATGCAGAGACAATGGGTGCTCGATTCATGGGCATGAGTAAGGAACTCCTAGTTGATGCCAATGGTGATGCTTTAGAATTAAAGGATATCTCTGGTGATTTGTTTAAGAAAGCATTCCCAGATACAGAGATTGAATTTAAGGAAATTTCAAAAGATAAAATTGATGACATGAATACAATTTCATATAATGCAAAAGTTGATGGTACATATGCTGTTATATCTGTTTTAGAAGACAAAGAGAATGTATATGTTGTTGGTTCAGCCGCTGAAAACAAGGATGACTTTAAAGAGGATGACTACCTTGAGATAAACCAATCGCTTGACATAAAAGAGATTCCAGAATACCCGTCAGGCGAGGACCTGTACGAGGAGCTAAGCGAACTCCTCGGTGAAGCAGTAGATGATGCTAAGGAAGCAGCAGATGAAGAAGAGGCAAAGGCAGATGTACCAACTGAACCTCATACTGTTGCAAGTGAGGATGGGAAACTTGAGATAACAGTACCGGGCGGATGGTCGCTGGAAAAAGATTTAGTCGATGAAGATTACCCAATTGCAGCTGCTAACGAAGATTATGATGTATATTGTGATGTTGAACAAATACTCAAAGAGGATGCAACAAATGATGAAGGTCAGCCAATGACGATCGATGAAGCCGTTACTTATGCACAAGAGGATTATGAACTTACAGGATTTGAAGAGATTTCAGCTGACCCAGTAGATGGGAAACCCGCAAAGACATACAAGTTTGAAATCGCCGATGAAGGAGAATATTATGTATCAACTGTTGTTGAAGGCACAGACAAATATTATCTAACTACTGTTTACACCGAAGAAGAAGACTTGTACAATGTTGACGAATTCCAATCAATTACAACTAGTTTAGTTGAAAAGTAATTCTACACGAAAGATTTAGAATAAATGTCACACTTTCATTGACAGCATCACCGGGTTCATGCCAAGTGAGTTTTGTTACTGAAAGGGAAATCATTTTAAAAATGACAGAAAGACCTTGCAAACTAGCCATCTAATCTGATACCCATACTGTTAGAAATAAACTAACTGTACGAGCGCATTTTCAGGCTATAAGCTGGGTCTTTTTGTGTGTTCAAACTATTTAACATGTTGCATATGCATTGAGCTATCCACCCTTAATTGGCTTCACTGTTTTACCCTATTTCAGTTAGGCGTATAGAACGCGCTAAGATAGGTGATTTTTTACCGAATTTTCACTTACCATTCCCCCACACCCGCCTAAGTTGCCCCGCTGACTACAATCGTGCAATCAAAAATATTTCTTTGCATTCTGATCTTCTTTAACCATCTCTACAGCTTCACGAAATCGTTGTGAATGTACAATTTCACGCTCGCGCAAAAAAGCTAAACTATCATTTAAATCCGTATCATCCGACATGTTGATGATCCATTGATATGTAGCCCGTGCCTTCTCTTCTGCTGCAATATCCTCATACAAATCTGCAATTGGATCACCTTTCGACTGAATATACATTGCTGAAAATGGCACCCCTCCTGCATTGTGATAGAACAGTGCGCTGTCATGGCTAGCGTATTGGCTATCGAGTCCAGCATCAATCATTTGCTGCGGTGTTAAGTCCTTTGTCAGCTTATAAATCATTGTGGCAATCATTTCTAGATGAGCAAATTCCTCTGTTCCGATATCCGTCAAAAGACCAATTACTTTCTCTGGAATTGTATAACGTTGATTCAAATAGCGGAGAGCTGCTGCGAGTTCTCCATCAGCACCACCGTATTGTTCCGCAAGATATTTGGCAAGCCTTGCATTACAACTACTCACCTTCACTGGATATTGTAGCTTTTTTTCATAAACCCACACATGCTTTCCTCCTCTATACTTGCCACGGCCAAGGTCCTTGCCCCCAAGTCCACTGATTATCGGATGGTCCTGCAGTATTTTGTAATAAACTGCCATAGCGATTTTCAAAATCACGCTTGATTTGTTGTTTGTAGTGCGTAAATTGTTGAAACTGCAAAATGGCATTTTGGTCATGTGGATGTGTATCTAGGTAGAGTGTTAATTCGTGAACGACAAAATCAATTGCCTGAATTTCTTCAAGCTCTTTGTAGTATTCTTTCGGGAGCATCTTTGTTCACCTCTTCCCTTTAAGAGAGGGATTTTGATACGGGTCATAGAGCACTTTCCAAAGCGTCCCTTTCTTAAGCGCTTCTTGGTAAGAAAATTGCTCAAGATTCGCAGGTTGCACGCCTAAATAAAGGTGCGGCGGCGTGGCATACCACTTATGACCAATTGGTGGACACGGATCAAACCGTCCATGGTAAATCGGGTATGACTTCCAAGCTGTACTCTGTTTTTCCGCAGGCATACGCTCACCTCTCAAGTCGTTAAATGCTCTGTTTAGTTTATTCTCCACTACAGGGAGAAATGTGTTGCCAAGCCCTATTAAAGCAATTTACCGGCTGAAACGATCGTTCAATTGAATCAATGATATGAACCACCATCAGAACTTGAAAGCCTGAATACACCTGCCTATTATGATATTGAAAGTTGTTGTCTGAGCAACATACGCTAGGCGCTTAACTGCACTTCCCCTTCTGTAAAACAACAGCTATTTCCTCCAATAAAATCTGATATTAGTTTGTATCTATTTGCACTTATGCTATTGTTGGTTGAACTAGTTTGTATAGTGTAGCATTCAAATTCCACACTGAAAAAAGGGAAATTTGTCGAAGGAGTAGACAGATAATTTTCTGGTAAAGAGGGCGAGGGAATGACGCCGTTATTTCCGCTCGATCCTGCACGTGGACAGTTGCTTGTGAAGGCTGAGTATTACGGTCCAACACTGTCTTTCAAGGACCGCGGAGCTGTTATGCTAGTTGCGGCAGCCCGGAAACTTGGTGTGCCTGCACTTGTTGCTGATAGTAGTGGGAATGCGGGAACGGCGATTGCTGATTATTGTGCCAGAGCGGTATAACCGCACATGTTTTCGTTCCTGAGGTGACCTCTGTTAAGAAGATTGCTCAAATTAAAGCACATGGGGCAATACTTCACCAAATTTCTGGTAACCGGGAGCGCACAGCTAGGGCTGCATTCGAGATGGCCAAGTCGGAAAAATGTTTTTATGCTAGTCATGTGTTTAATCCCTTCTTTCATGAGGGCACCAAGACAACTGTTTATGAAATATTTGAACAGCTCGGGAAAATGCCTGATGCCTTTATTATTCCAGTCGGAAATGGACCGTTGTTACTGGGTGCATATCTTGCTTTTCAGGAGTTACGTGCTTGGGATTATATCGAGGATTATCCAAAGTTTATCGCTGTTCAGGCTGCGAACTGCCAACCAATTGCAACGGCTTTTCATGCTGATGCGAGTGAAGTTTCGCCGATTGAGACTCAGGCAACGCTTGCCGAGGGAATTGCAATTGCTACGCCTGCTAGAGGTGCTGAATCGTGCGACAAATGGCTGTGTTGTGACGGTTAGTGAGGAACAGATTGCAGCCGCACGGTCCAAGATGGCTACATATGGTGTATATGTTGAAATCACTTCTGCTGTTAATTTAGCTGGGTACGAAACCTTCATTCGGGAAAATCCAACGTGTAGCGAGCACACTTTTGTCCTGCCACTTTGTGGTGCAGGGATTAAGAGTCTTTAATCTTCCCCCTAGGCCATGCATCTTTGACCAGTTATGAAGAAAAGACCCTTGAACAAATGAATAGAAATCAGTACCCTTTCTAAATGTGCGTTTCTGCGAATAGGACTATGGCTTAATTGATGAAATGAATGAGATTTATCGTAATGAATGCAATAAGGCAGCGTTATTTTAGGATTAGAAAAACGAGCAAAGGCATTTATCATCATTGTTCACCGTGCCTGTCGATGCTTCATACATACTAGCGGTCAACGCTTCTCACACATATGAACCGGATGAACATTCCTGTCTCACTTGCGGAAAGTGACTAGTTGGGGAATATAAATGTAAGTGGTCTCTAACAAAAAATAATCTATCAGACCGTTATCCTCATAACTTACCATCGTCCAAATTTCATCACCACACTGAAAATACGTTTTCGAGTAGTTAGATTAATTCTCCTGATCGTCTAAGTCCTCGTATTGGTCACGAAGCTTTATTCTCTAGCAGATGACTACGTAACAAAACTGTTACTTGCATCTACAAAAGTCGTTACACTCTACCTCACGCGCTATACCACCAATATTGCCAGCCTATTATTATCCTCTTTTTTCACATAATGTTCACTTTTGCACTGTTCCGAACATCGTTTATAGCTTAGAATGGAGATAGAAAAATGAATATTTATGTAGAAAAGTAGGTGAGTTCGTCGAAAGATGTCGGTCTGCTTTATCTGAATGTGAGGAGAGAATGAATGTTCAAGAGAATATTAAGTGTATTTTTAATGGTGCTGATTACTTTTTCCACACAGTTTACGAGCGTTATTCAGGCAGCTGACAGCAAAACTGCAACTTTTCCAGAACCATTATCTCTAGAAAATGTAACGTTGCAGATTATGCCCGAATATTTCACACCACCAGAATTCCCAACGGATAAACCAACGTTGTTACATGGTTATTTCCTTGAGGTAAAGAACAATGACACAGATCCGTATTCAGGCCCGCTTGAATTCCAGCTACCCCAAAAGGCGAGTGACTTTAAACTAACGTACGTAGGTGAAGTCATTGCCGGTGAAACAGTTGTTGCGAGCTATGATTTCAATGAGGATACTGGCATACTATCCATTTCTCCAACTGAACCAATTGAAAGTGGGCAAAGTCAGACTTTTGGGATTGAGTTTTGTACTACGGAAATTAAAGGGGATGTGGCAAAATCTCTAGCAATTGACTTCGTTCCACCTGCGCCAATTAAAGTGTTGGATGTACTTTTTATTGCGCCAGTTTCTGCGACCAATATTGTGACAACACCTGAAGCCGCTGCTAATCCCCCAATGGAAGGGGTTGAGTCATTTAAGATGACAATCCCTGACGTTCAGAAGGGGCAGAAGCAAAGCTTCAAAATGAGTTACGATAAAGAAGGCGACAAAACAACGGAAGAAATGTTTTTAGAAAAGCAAGCCGTTCAGCCAGCAGGCACGCCGGCAGACACTAACCAATCGGAAATGTCACCGTACCTTGTCATTTTGGTGATACTCTTTGTTTTTACCATGATTGTTGTACTTGCAATCTTACAACGTAATCGTAAATTACGTGGTAAGGCGAATAAAGATTCATCCCAAGTGGCTGCGCCAATATCAGCCGAACTAAAACAACTCCGAAAACAGCTTCTGGCAGGAGAAATTGACGAAACCATTTACGATGAAAGAAAAGGTCAATTATAGCACAACCGCGCCAGTCAGCACGACCGCTACTATCTTGGATTCATTTTGCTCAGTTGATAGAATCGTAACGTAGATTATTTCATTAGTGCTTCTCTAAAGAAGGAAGCAATAGAATTTTTAGGAGGAACGGCTATGAATAAAAATATGAAGTTAATTTTCTCTGGACTTATCGTTCTTGTGGGGGTGGTTGTTTTACTGATGGCTGCAGCACCTGAGGCAACCGCCACCGAACTTAATTTAGAAGATTTAGTCACAAACCCTGAGAAAACAGAGGGCGAATACATCACTGTCCAAGGCTATGTTGACGAAGAGTCAATTCAGTGGGATGGAGAGAAGATCCAACTCGATTTCACAGTAAATGATAAAAAAGGAAACGAAATGAACGTCACTTATAACGGGACAAAACCTGATAACTTCACTGAAGATGTTATCGCCATACTGCAAGGAGAAATGGGCGAGGATGGCACATTTAAAGCTGAAAAGATTCAAACAAAATGTCCATCTAAGTATGAGGGACAAGACCCTAAGAACGACCCGAACCTTGATCAACACGAACTAGACGAAGTACCAAGTAAATAATAAAAATTGGTAGGTGGAAATTTTGAGTTTTGTTGCAAATACATCAATTTATCTAGTCTTTTTTATATCAGTAGTCACCCTTATTTTATTTATTGTCGGTAATTTAATGAAAAATCCGCAAGTGATTAAAGTTGCAAGAGTATGTGTCATCACTGTTTTTGCTTTACTCAGCATTGCAATGATTCTTCTCTTGTACTTCTTACTAACAGAACAGTTTAAATATGAGTATGTTGCAGGTTACACCGATTCATCGTTGCCGACAGTTTACAAAATCACTGCACTTTGGGCTGGTAAGCAAGGCTCCCTTCTTTTATGGACTTTTATGTTGTCACTATTCACTGTGATGATTACTTTCTCAACAAAGCTTCACGGTAAACCAATTGTGAATAGAGTCATTCCTATCATTTTTGCTAACATTGTCCTCTTCACGTTTTTACTAGCATTTCTTAATCAACCGTTCGCTGTCCTTGACGAAGTTCCTGTTGATGGTTATGGCTTAAATCCACTTCTACAGAATTTCTACATGGTCAGCCATCCACTAGCGTTACTTCTTGGCTATGCCGGGATGATTGTGCCATTTGCTTTTGCAATGGGAGCGCTCGTCATGAATGACACAAGCTCGGCTTGGATTAAACAATCAAGACGTTGGCTAATCATCACTTGGATTTTCCTTACAGTCGGTAACGTCCTTGGTGGTTTATGGGCATATCTTGAGCAAGGCTGGGGTGGATACTGGGGATGGGACCCTGTTGAAAACGCATCACTGATGCCATGGTTTATCGCCACCGCACTCTTGCACTCTGTCATGGTTCAACAACGGAAAAATATTTTCCATTTCTGGAATTACTCACTGGTAGCACTCGCATACTTATTAACGATTTTCGGAACTTACCTAACACGAAGTGGTATCATCGAATCGGTACATGCTTTTGAGAAGAACTCAATCGGCACATACTTCCTTGTTTACATGCTACTGATTGCAGTATTCTTCTTCTACTTAATTTTTAGTCGGAACAGGCTGATTCGTGAAAGCCAGTCTGAGATTTTAGAGATGAACAATTTTGCCACAAAACAGGTCGGCTTCCTCTTTGCGAATACATTCTTTTTGATCGTTACACTGATTGTATTCATCGGCACTATGTTCCCAATTTTCTCTGATCTGTTTGGCGAAAAGAAAACGGTCACTGTAGACTATTACAATGCGGCTACAGCACCAATTCTATTATTACTGATGATCTTACTGGCAATGACGCCGTTGTTCACTTGGAACAAAACGAGCAACGAAAAGCTACTATCAAAAGCGATTCCGCCGCTAGTGATTAGTTTTGCCGCAATGGTTCTCATCTTCGCTTTAGGTATCCACAAGCCATATGCGCTTATCGGAACTGGTGTTGTCATCTTCATGATTGTCTCTCATGTCCTCGATATCGCTCATGATACAAAGGCGCGAATGAAAGGCAGCCATGAAAATGCTTTACTTGCCTTTGGACGTATTTTCACACGAAACCGTCGCAAGTATGGTGGTTACATAGCTCATATCGGAATAGCTTTGATGATGCTTGGGATTATTGGTACACAAAATTATTCTCATGATATTACGAAGACACTCCAGCCTGGTGAGTCAGTTGACCTTCAGGACTACACATTGACTTATAACGGTCTAGCGTCTAGAACAGACGGCAACAAAGATATCATTTATGCAAAAATGTCGGTGTTCAAGGATGGAAAACAATTAAAAGATATCGAGCCTGAGGTCGTATTCCATAACGATCCAGCAGATAACAGTACCTCAGAAGCAACCATTGTTTCGAGCTTTGGCGAAGATCTTTATGTCGTTTTGCAAGCCTGGGATGACACAGAAGCAGCCACGTTCTTCATCAAAGTAGAGCCGATGATTATTTGGCTATGGATTGGTTCAATCGTTGTAACAAGCGGCTCCGTGTTCGCGCTTACCACAAAAAAAGGGAATGTGAGAAGAGCAGAAATGATTGAAGCACAGATCGAGGCTGAATCTGAAACCAGTGAAACGGATGTCGTGCATGACATTGAAGCTGAGATTGAAGCGGAAATAGAAGCACAATTGAAAAAAGCTAGGAGGGAGAAAGAGTAGATGAAAAAGAAGATTATATCTTTATTGCTGGTACTCCTACTGATCCCAACAATTCAAGTATTTGCAAATGCCAATATGGCTGCTACTAGCAACTACCTCTATTTAACACCCAATGAAGATGGGAGCGTAAGCATTCTCAATAAAATTACTGGGCCTGGTACGAAGGGAACAGAATTCGCTGTTCCTGAAGGTGCAACCGAAGTCAATGTAACAAAGGGTGGAAGCCTAGAAAACGACAAAATTATCGCAACTGAAGAGATTGAAGGCAACATCAACATTGAGTTTCAATATACGCTACAATTACCAGAATCAGGCGAATTTAAATACGTAATACCGCAAGTGGATGCAGAATTTATTGTCCTCGTTCCAGAAGGAAAAGGAGCAATTACCTCCTCCGATGCTGATCTGACTACAGCACCGGCAATGGAGGTTAATGGCGGAAATTATGTGATGACTGGTTTTATTTCTTCGGAAGCTGGTCAAGAGGTAACATTAAAGTACGACCCAACGGGTACACCAAATCCTACGCCAACGACACTAGTCGCGGACACCGGTGCGAGTACTGATACGGCAACTACTGAAACGGACAACAGCAGCGCCAATACTTCTGATTTTGAGAAGATGTGGGCAGACTCGCCTTTCGGATTTATAAATCCGTACCTTTTCTTTGCGATCATCGCAATCATTTTACTACTAATCATCCTAGCAGGTGTCTACTTCAGTAAGCAGGAAGAAAAAAGTATTACAAAAGCAAGCACCGACGATAACGACCAAGCATTTAAACTCCTTGTTGCTAATCGGCAGACACTTCTTGACAAAACGCTAGAAATTGAAGAAATGCGCCAAAATGGTGAAATTAGTGAAGAAGAGTATGCAATCAAACGTGATGTCTACCGTGACTTGCTTATAAAGGTCAGTTTACAACTTCGTGCGTACACAGAATAAAAATTGGTCACGTTTCGGTATGGAGGGATCTCTTTGATCGACATTGAAAACCTAGTGAAAAAGATTGGTGATAAGCTTATCCTCAGAAATGTAAGCCTGACAATTGATGACGGTGAAACAGTTGCCATACTAGGTCCTAACGGTGCTGGAAAGAGTACATTGTTAAAAATACTATCGACTTTAATCAAACCAACCTCGGGTCAGGTAATGATTGATGGCAAGCTGCTTAGTAAGAACGTGAACCAAATCCGCATGCAGTTAGGCTATTTACCGCATGACAGTCTATTGTATGAGCATTTTTCTCCACTTGAGAATTTGATGTTTTATGGCAAACTGTACCGGGTAGAGCATCCTGAAACAAGAGCAAGAACGCTTACCGCTAAAGTCGGCTTATCCTATTTTCTTAACGAGCCAGTGAAGGGATTTTCAAGGGGAATGGTGCAGCGCATTGCGATTGCGCGCGCCATTGTCCATGATCCAGTTCTCTTGCTTTTGGATGAGCCTCATACAGGACTCGATCAGAAGGCCATTGCTATTCTGAACGATGTCATTGTCGAAAATAAGCAAAGAAACGCAACGACTTTGATGGTGACTCACGACTTTAAGCAAGCAGCAGAAATTTGCGATCGTGCAATTGTCATCAAAAACGGTAAAATTGTCGATGACTTCACCATCAGCCGTCATGAAGAAAGTGAACTAATGGCTAGGTACCATCAGATTATTGGAGGTGAGGAGTAGTGGCAGTAATACGTAATGCCCTTCTCATCGCAGGTAAAGACCTTCGGTCCGAGGCAAACTCGAAACAAGTGCTACCAACAATGCTCATATTTGCCGGGCTCGTCATTGTGATGTTTAGCTTTGCATTTGATCCAAATAATAATTCGGTCAAGGCAGTCATTCCAGGGCTTATCTGGGTGATCACAGTGTTCGCTGGACTACTTGGTCTTAATCGCTCGTTTGTCACAGAGCAAAAGAACAACACGATTCACGGGCTTGTGACAGCACCAATGGATTCAATGAGTCTATACCTAGGAAAGTTCCTTGCGAATTTCACTTTGATTCTGATTGTGCAATTCGTAGCAACGCCACTATTGTTTATTTTATTTGATTTTCATTTTGAAGCACCGTTGGGGTGGTTTGTTTTCACGCTAGTTGCAGGAACATTTGGATTTGTTAGTATTGGTACCTTCCTTGCTGCTTTGGCCAGCAACTCTGGTAGTAGCGAAATGCTTTTGCCACTTTTAATGTTTCCAATTACCACGCCTCTCCTTATCGGTGCTGTTGAATGTACTAAAGTCCTACTAGCAAATCCGGAGGACCTAACAAATGCGCTTAGGTGGTTCCAATTAATAGCAGGATTTGATATTCTATTCTTTGGTGTTTGTATTTTTCTATTTGAATTTATAATGGAGGTGTAAGAATGAGCATGTTTAATAACAATGAGCAGGAACTCGGTATGAGTTTAAACACAAAGCCAACTTTGTTTCATAATCTCACCCTATGGGTTGGTTGTGTCATGCTTTTTATTGACTTGTATTTAATTTTTATTTACTCGGATATCGAGAAAACAATGGGTGTTGTACAAAAGATTTTCTATTTCCACGTGGGAACAGCATGGAACGCGTTCTTTGCATTTTTCGTTGTTTTTGTTTGTAGTATTCTGTACTTAATCACAAAGAAACGGATATATGATGTGATTGCAACTGTATCCGCTGAGATTGGTGTTATTTTCACCATGATCGTCCTTACAACGGGGCCCATCTGGGCAAAGTCAGCATGGAACATTTGGTGGAGCTGGGAACCACGTCTTACTTCAACATTAATTCTCCTATTTATCTATATTGCTTACATCATGATTCGTCATATGGATGCTGCTTGGGACCGAATTGCCAAGTGGTGTGCAGTCTTTGGGATTATCGGCTTCCTCGATGTACCAATCGTTTACTACTCAGTGAAATGGTGGAACAGTAAGCTACATCCAATAGTTGTTGGCGATGAGGGCGGCGGCCTCGAGCCAGATATGCTTTTCACTATGTTCTTCTCACTTGCCACAATGTTCATTTTCTATATTATTTTAATGCAGAAAGGCATTCGTGTTGAAAAGGCGAAAATTGAGCTTCAACATATCAAAACAAAAATTACAGATAAATTTACAAAATAATTTAGAACAACCTTAAATCAAAAGCCGAGTCGTACAATATGATGTGCAAAAATCATTATTAATCTATTGGTTATTCAATTATTCTAAGAAATAAAGGAGCGTATATTATGAACTTTCTATGGGCAGCATATTCAGTTGTTTGGGTGATTATCTTTGCTTACTTGTTCTATATGGGAAAGAAGCAAGATAAGATCATCAAAGAAATTAAAGAGCTAAAAGAGCTAAAAGAGCTCTATAAGTAAGAGAATAATGTCCTTGGCACAGCTGATGTCAGGGATTTTTTCTTGTAGAAGACAGTATCAATTACAGCTCATTAGCAAATCTAAATTCAATTAGAACGGAGGAATCTGTTGTGAAGAAAAGCCTTGTTATCCCGACAATTGTTGTTCTCATTTTTGGCGTTATTTTACTTGTGTCTTTTAGTCTATCAAGAAATGTACCGCAAGAACCTAGTGGTGTAGGTGCGCCAGCACCTAGCTTTGAACTAGAAAATATCGACGGCGGAAAAACATCACTTTCTGATTATAAAGGACAAGTGGTTGTCCTTAATTTCTTCACTACTTGGTGTCCCCCTTGTATTGAAGAAACGGCTGACCTTGAGGCATACGAACAGGAATACGGTGAGGAAAGCCCCTTACTCATCATTTCTAGAGATGAATCCGTAGAGACGGTACGCGCATTTCGTGAAGCTTATCAGACTACATCTCCCTATCTATTGGACAGTGATAATGCGATCTCCCAGCTATACGGCGTAACCGGGCAGCCAGAAACGTTTATCATTGATCAGGAGGGTGTGATTCGCGAGCACCATATTGGTCCGATTTCCTCTGAAGAATTAGCAACAATGGTCCAGGCCTATCAGTGATAGACATAGGCGATGACCTCGCCGTGTAAACACACTAGTGCAGAACTTGAAATAATCACTAGAATTTCTATGGTACTTCTTTTGCAGCGAATAGTAGTCCGCCAATCATAGTAGGTACAAATGAGCAAGAAGCGGACTTTATCCTTACAAATTACCGTCACCTCCTAAGAATATCAACATGCAAAAAAGCTTGAATCGCGTGCAGTACGCCATCAAGCCTGTTTGCTATCTATTTTAAGGTAGAATTTTCTTTACTAGTTTCACGGTTGCAAACTCAGTCTTCACTTTCTCTTTTTTTGCTGATTTATTTTCTGCAGTAATAGATTTTGTTTCTACGGGTTTTGTTGCCAGACCCTTTTCATCCTTTTTCGTATCCTTAACCACTTGGCTATCAGCTGCGACTTTCCCATCTTTTTCGTCAACAGCAGTCCCACTATTGAAATCTAGAAAGCATAGTGGCGGATAGAGGACACACCACCAGTTATTTCCCTCAGCAGCACCCAAGGTAATGATCAACGCCTCATACTCACCTGCTGGGTATAAATAGTCCCCGTATAGCTTTGTTGGAAAATCAGCCTTCCCTAATCGAACATCAACCGATTGATTTAGTCCTGATTTCGCCATCTCATCTGCTACAATTTGCTCCACTTCGTCTAGATGACTTTCGATGACAGCATGCGCCTCATCTGCACTGTTCATGCCCTGAACCCAGCCATCCATGTTTTCCTTTACATGATCGCGAATTTTTCGTTTAATCTTCTGGTCTTCCTCACTATTGCTATTAGCAAGAATTCGTAATCTAATCGCATCCTCAGGAATCACTTGATCTTTCTCTTTCGCTTTTGCTACCTCTGTAGCCGGTGTAATATAACTGAAAATAGTAGATAATGACAAAATCGTTATGTATAGTACTGCTAAAAATTTAGTATTCATTGTCTCCCCATCCCCTCTACCATCATTATGGGCACAGCGAAGCTTTTCTAAACCTCAAAAAATCTATTTGTCAGTATGCAGGTTCAAGAGTTCATTTGAAGTTACCTAGGAAATCAATTACAATGAATTGAACGTGTAAGACAATACAAAACAATACAGGAGGTTCATATGGAAGCAATTGCACCATGTATATGGTTTGATACACAAGCAAGCGAAGCAGCTGATTTTTATACAGCCATTTTTAAAAACAGTAAGGTCAATCAAGTTGGTACTTATCCCGATGATTCACGGATGCCTAAGGGGACTGTCATAAATGTACAATTCGATCTTTGCGGGCAACCGTTTGTCGCACTTAATGGTGGTCCGTTATTCAAGGTTACACCAGCCATTTCCTTCTACATAGACTGTGAGACAAATGAAGAGCTAGACCTCTTCTGGTCAAAACTAGGCGAGGGTGGCAGTATTCTAATGCCTCTTGACGCCTATCCATTCAGCGAGAAATTTGGCTGGGTACAGGACAAATTTGGCGTCTCATGGCAAGTAAATTTATCAAAAACACCACAACGTATTAGACCATTCTTGATGTTTACTGGAGATCATCACGGTAAAGCGGAGACGGCCATGAACTATTATCGTGAACTGTTTCCTGATTCATCCGTCAACTCTTGTTTGCAGTATGGCAAGGGAGAAACCGAACCCGAGGGCACTGTAAAGCTCGCCGAATTTACGCTGAATAACCAACCATTTATGGCAATAGACAGCGCAGCAGGTCACCAATTCACATTTAACGAAGCTGTTTCTTTTCAGGTTCATTGCGATGATCAGGCAGAAATTGACCGCCTTTGGGACCTGCTATCAGCGAATGGCGAAAAATCAATGTGCGGTTGGCTCAAGGATCAGTTTGGTGTTTCTTGGATCATTTCCAGTAGCACAGTTAATCATTTATTAACAACTGGAACACCAGCACAAATAGAGCGCATGATGAAGGAAATTATGAAAATGAAGAAAATTGATATTGCAACACTGGAACGCGCTTCTGCAGGTGAGTAGTAGCTGGACCATGGCACTACGCTGATTTCGAGCAGACTGATTAGGCGATCGGTATACCGCTGTCACGGCGTTTCGCTCACATGGATGCAATCGCCTTTTCACATTCGGTCCCGCGTCCTCGCTTATAGCAATTTAATTACACGAAAAAACGCAAAGCGTTCTGACTGTGGTGATGAGTGAAATTGAATAGGAAACAGCCAATTGACTGCAAGATCTTAATAAGATTTCACCTGTCGTCTGCTACATTTAAAAAGCCGCTAGAGCAATGGTTTGCTCTAGCGGCTTTTGTTCAGGCCTTCTTAATGAAGCAATTACAATAATGGACTTTCGTGTTTTGCCTTCAGCATTGTCCAGCGGCGATTAATTTCACGCTCAAACTCAGCCAGCATATCTGCATTTTCAGGCTTCAACAAATGCTTCGACTTACCCATGAAACGAAGCCATTCTGCAGCATCAATTTTCTTTTTCTTCGCTTCTGGATCATATGTGATTGTCGTTACGCCCTGCTCTACTTCATAGAGCGGGAAGAAGTTACTATTCACAGCAGATTCCAAAATCGTTTGCCCGTACTTCTCTTCAGATTTCCAGTTAAGCGGACAAGTAATCAGCATCTTCCCATACACAGTTCCAACATTTTGAGCATACCACTGTGCTTTGGCTGCCTTCTTCACCACATCTTGTGGGAAGGCTTCTGAAGCAGTAAACACGTATGGTACGTTACATGATGCCATGATTTGTGCTGTATCTTTATGATGGAATGACTTTCCTTGCTGTGTGCGCCCAACACTTGTTGTTGATGTCATATGACCAAGTGGTGTTGAATAAGACATTTGTGAACCAGTGTTCATATAGCCTTCATTATCATACTCAAGCATAATCAATTTGTGGCCACGTAGTGCAGTCCCGATTGCAGAACCCATACCGATATCCATACCACCGTCACCAGTAATCATCACAAATGTCGCATCATCCGAAACATTGACTTCACCGCGGCGTTTGAGCTCGAGGAATGCTTCTAGTGTTCCAGAAAGCGTTGCTGCCCCATTTTGAAATAAATTGTGCAGGAAGTTTTGTCTATGTGATGAATACGGATAAGCCGTTGTGACAACATAAGCACAGCCTGTTTGGAATAGAACGACTATATCGCCTTCAATCCCCTTGAAAAATAATTCAAGAGCAGGGAAAATACCGCAACCAGGGCAGGCACCATGACCAGCTGCTAAACGCTTCGGTTTTTCAGTTAGCGCGCGCATTGGTGGCACTTTCACACTTAATTTACCTGTTTCCTCGTTCTGTGTGACCGTAATTAAACCAGACTTATACACATCACCATGTTGTGGTTCGATAACAGGCGTGAGCACATTTTCGGGCTCGCCTGCATGAACATCATGGTAAGCGAACGCTGGCACATTGTTGCCGACTTCAAGAGCAGCAAGCGCATCTGCAAAGAATGCGTGTGCATCATCTGGGTAGAAGTCTTTACCACCGAGACCAAATACACGGCTCAGTACAGTCGTTTCGTTGACCTTGTCTTCTTGCAACGCTGATTTAATCTCATGTGTTAAGTTCGGACCATGTGCGCCATACGAATCGGCACGCTCACCAACTAATAATACTTTAACCCCTTTTAATGCTTCTAAAATTTCCGTCTTAGGAAATGGTCGAATAATATTTGGGCTAATAATACCAGCCTTCACGCCTTTTTTGCGTAGCTCATCAACAACGTCTTTTGCTGTTTCAGCTGCCGAGTTCAGTACGAAGATCGCTACTTCAGCATCAGCCATTTCATATAAATCTAATGGTCCATATGAGCGACCAGAAATTTTCGCGTATTCCTTTGCAACTTCTTTAAATACCTCTCCAGCACGATAAATCGCTTCTGACTGCTGGAAGTGGTTGTTCATGAAGTCATCACCAGCCATATGTGCTCCGATTGAAATTGGCTTAGATAAATCACGAATTTGTGGATAGTTTGTCGGTGCTTCGCCAACAAAATCTTGCACGACTTTACGGTCTTTAAAGTAATTCACCTTACGCTTTTGATGTGAAGTAAAGAAACCATCAAAAGCAACAATGACTGGTAACCGTACATCTGCATGCTCAGCAATTTTCAGTGCCATAATGTTCATGTCGTAAACCATTTGCGGTGTACGAGCAGTCAAGATGACCCAGCCAATATTTAATCCATAATACAAGTCAGAGTGATCTCCGCGAATATCAAGCGGCCCACTCACCGAGCGTGTAACTAGGTTTAGTACCATCGGGAAACGCGTTCCAGATTGTACAGGCATCTGCTCAATCATGTATAGGAAACCATTTGCACTTGTCGCATTAAATACACGAGCACCTGTGACAGCTGCGCCGTAACAAATACCAGCAGAGCCATGTTCTCCGTCAGCAGCAATCAATTGAATGTCATGCTCACCACGTGCTTTCATCATGTCTAGATATTGCGCCACCTCAGTTGATGGGGAAATAGGAAAATAGCCCATGATGTGATAGTTAATATGAGCTGCAGCCATTGCAGCCATTTCATTGCCTGATTCAAACGTTACAACTTGTTCAGCAATTTCTGTCTTTGTTGTTGTCATACCTGTGCTCCTCCTGCTACATACGGGAATTTTTGCTTTACCATATTTTTATCTGCAAACCCATACGCTTCACGAAGTTCAGATAGCGCATCTGTCGGGCAAGCAACCACACATTTCAAACAGCCTTTACAATATTGATAATCTATGCCCGTTAGCATCATCTGCTTACGTCCTTTTTTATCAGCGCCTTCTCCCCAAACAAAGCAGAAGTCTGGGCATACTGTATCACAAGCTGCACAGTGAATGCATTTTTCATGATCAAGTTCTGGCAAGAAACCTTGACGAGAACTGCTCAAATCTTTCTTAATGCTGTTTGCCTGAGCAGAAATCACGCCACCCATTTCCTGTGTTAGATAGCCGAGCTGCGGTTTGACTCTTGTGAAAGCAACATCCTTCACATTTTCAGGGGGTGCATAAGTAATCATTTTCACTTCGTTGTAACCACGGTCGAAT
>JAVBKF010000033.1:0-12532 GCA_031554215.1 Caryophanales bacterium | reverse complement strand
TGCACAAGACCGAGTCCAAGGTCAGTATTACCACTCCTTTCAGTCGTTTCTACCTGACTGAGAAATGTTGCTTTTTCCTTCTCCGTAACGATTTTTGTCAACGGCTCTGTAGCAACAATTGCATCGTTGTACAAAACATAGCCAAGACGATTCTCTGTACCAACACTCAGATCGACAAATAATTTTAATGCCTGTTGTACGTTTTCTTGTTTATCAGCCGCTTTCATCGAACCACTTTCGTCAATTACAAACATGAAGTCAACACCGGGTACTGGCTCTTCCGCGTACCCCTGCCTTGGAACACATGACAATAAGAAAACCAGAAAAATGAGCAACAACAAACTTCTGACAAGTAATAACTTTAAATCTTTCAACAAATAACGATTATGTACTATTTTCACCATCCACTCCCCAATTTAGCAAAACAAGTATTGCCAGCTTACTTCTTTTAATAGCATATATTCTTATAATAATCCCCTATTTACCAATAACTACAAGGGTTACTTATATAGTACAAGTTTTTTTTTATATTTTCAAACCAATTTATACATATCTAAATAATTTAGATATTTCAGTTATCACAATCTACTTTAAATACAAAAATTCGCAAGTTGCCCACAGGAACAACTTGCGAATTTTGCACTTTACAGGTGAGAATTGTCAGCAAATTTTTAAGTGGATTCTTTTTGTTTTATTTGCTAGGTAGTTGATTTGTAGAGAAAGTAGTTTGCGACTATCTTAGAGAACGTCTAATTTAATAATCGCGATAAAGTTATGTAGAGGTTGGAAATGAAGAAGCAAGAGGAGCGGAGCATAAAGCGATTGGGGTTGGGATTGGATTCTAATTCGGGATCTAGCATTGGCCTTCATCTGCAGATCAGCGCGTTTACGCATGTGCCGGGAATCGCCCATTTCCCTTGCCCAAATCTACGGCGATACTGAACCATCAAAAAAAAGCCAACCATATTGTCTACGATTGACTGCTGTTGATTTAATCTGTTTAGTTGATGATCAATGTGGCAACACCACTACGTGCTAATCTTAACAAAATAAGCGCAAAGATTGGCGAGAAATCAAATCCACCAAAAGACGGGATGATTTTCCGAAATGGCTCTAAATAAGGTTCACAGATTGCTGATAACACTCGTCCGAATTTAGAATGATACAGATTCGGTACCCATGACATCAAGATATAAATCAGTAATGCATATTGGTAATACTGCATCGCATAGTAGAGAATCAATAATATCGTCTGCATTTATTGCCACCTAATCTGTTCTTCATCAAATTCATTTTCATACGCTGATATAGCACCAGTTATTTCAACTGAATCAGGTGTGCAAATAAATATGTTCGCTCCAACTCTTTGAATATCTCCGTGTATAGCATATATATGCCCAGATAGAAAATCTAGAATCCGTCTCGACTGTGCTTCATTAATTAAATGAAGATTGATCACAACGCTACGTTTCCCTTTAAGATGATCTGCAACAATCTGTGAATCCGCATAACTAACTGGCTCAATTAAAATCACTTGTCCTTGGCTCGTACGATTATTTGACTGCAGACTGACAACATTTTGTTTTGTTTTACGTGTAGCAGCAGCTGATGCAGACGGAATCTGCGTTAAAACGGATGGCCTTACTGGTTGTCTCACTGGCTCATGGTATTCTTCAAAATCATCCTCTTCAATAGAAAAGAAAGACCTAAACCTGTTTTTAATTGTCATTTTGTTCACCTCTAAATAGTATCCGTTGTCCAATCACGATCATTACACGAAAACATTTGTTCCCACCTAGTAATGAACATCTCATAATTATTAAACAGTGCTAGAACTATTCTAATCCTAATAGGCTATATATGCAATAGTTTCTGCTTTAAATTACGAATTTTATTCTAGTTAGATCATGTCCTATCAGAAAAATTAAGTACACTGTGCTTTAAATTCGCATCAACTAAATCTATAATAGTACATATTTCCAACAAAAGTTGCTCATTTTGCAAATGTAAATAGTTTTGTAATAGGAGAACTTGACAACATATTTTATCTGAAAAAAACTTTGTTGATTCCAATTATTTCAATCTCCAACAAGTGCAGTACCAATTCTAACCATTGTTGCACCCTCTTCAACTGCAATTTGGTAATCCCCAGACATCCCCATCGAGAGTTCCTTACAAGGAGCAAAGGGATATGCCAACGCCTGCACCTCTTGTTGCAACTGCTTTAGGCTCACAAAACATTGACGAATCACTGTCTCATCCTCTGTATTCGTAGCCATTGTCATCAGTCCAACAATCTGGACCCGGTCATAATCAGCCAGAGATTGAATAAACGGAATCACGTCGTTTACACCTATACCATGTTTTGTTGTTTCACCTGATGTGTTCACTTCGACAAAACACTTTACCTTGCCTACTGCACGCTTTTGTATTTCTTTCACTAGTGATAACCGGTCTAATGAATGCAGAAAATCAATCTCATTAATCAAGTTTTTCACTTTTTTTGATTGCAAGCTACCGATAAAGTGCCAGACTGCTTGGTCTGAAACCCCCTGCTTCTTCTCCAGCAATCCTTTTTCATAATTTTCACCAAGATGGATTACCCCAGCCGAAATGGCTTCTTGTGTCCGCTCAATTGTTGTATATTTTGTGACAGCAATCAGGGTAACTTCTTCCGGATTTCGACCAACATTAAGTGCCGCCTGATTTATTCTTTCTTGTATGCCCGCTAAATTATCGCTTACCTTCATCCTTACGCTTCCTTCCATCCCATAAATGCCATCATTCTTCCCGCACGCCCTGCCTCACGCCGATACGAAAAGAACAATGTATCATCACAGCAGGTGCAATAGCTTGTTGTACTGATACGCCTCACACCTTGCAAGACAAGCTCATTTGTCCGTTTTAAATCGAGTAGGAACTGACCTGATTCTCGTTCCTTATATACCTCACCGGCCTTGGTGCCTAGCATTTGGTTCATTTGATTGATAACCCTGCCGTCAACTAGGTAGCACTTCGGACATATTGCAGGGCCGATGACCACTTCAATTTCATCCAAATCAATTTGTTCCACATCACGCCATGTTGCTAACATTTTTGCCGCAATTCCCATGGCAGTACCTCGCCACCCAGCATGTACAAGCCCGATATGCCGAGATTTCTGATGTATAAAATAGATCGGCACACAATCTGCATAACACATGGTCAAGAGGATACCCTTTTCCGCTGTGTAAATCCCATCTGTAGCAGCAAGGGATTCTTGGTATTTTGTACTACCGAGACCCGCCTCGCCCTTCCCCACTTTAACAATTTTGTCTTGATGGGTTTGTTCACAGGAGATCCATGTCGGTAATGGAAAACCAAGTTGTGCGGCTACAAACTGTCGATTTTCCAGCACCTGTTCAATTACGTCGCCCACATGGAGTCCCAAATTAAGCTGATTATTTCTTAAAGTGAATCCTGCTACAAGTCCCTCAATGTTGTCCCAATCACTGACACTTAAAAACCAATCCCTTTGTCTCAGCGGCTCCATTGACCTCACCCACTTCCTTTTGAGCGATTACCCTTTATTGTTTACTACTATATCACAATTCCAACTACCACCCTAGTTAAAACCTACAGCGGCTACAAGAGGCTTACCATTAGACGGCATAAAAAAACATCCGACACTTGACCGGATGTTTTCTGATATGCTATGCGTGTAGTGGTTGGACTACTTTTTGTCTTCATTTATTGTTAGTGTAGGATGTTTTTATTCATCTGTTTTATTGCTGACTTCTCAAGCCTTGATACCTGCGCCTGAGAAATGCCTATTTCATCGGCCACTTCCATTTGCGTTTTCCCTAGATAGAAACGCTTACGTAGAATTAATTTTTCTCGATCATTAAGCCTTTTCATTCCTTCTCGTAAAGCAATATCATCAACCCATGAACTCTCAATGTTCTTATCATCGCTAATCTGATCCATCACGTATATCGGATCGCCACCATCATTGAAGATTGGTTCAAAGAGAGACACTGGATCTTGAATTGCATCAAGCGCAAAACAAACATCTTCATACGGAATATTCAATCTTTTCGCAATTTCTTCGACTGTTGGTTCGCGAGAAGTGAGTCCAAGTAGTTGTTCACGGACTTGTAATGCTTTATAAGCGATATCCCGAAGTGACCTTGATACCCGAATCGGATTATTGTCACGCAAATACCGTCTAATTTCACCTATAATCATCGGAACTGCATACGTAGAAAATTTAACATTCTGCCCAAGATCGAAATTATCAATTGACTTCATTAGGCCAATGCAACCAACTTGAAACAAATCATCGACATACTCACCACGGTTATAAAACCGCTGAATCACGCTTAATACAAGGCGAAGATTCCCATTAATGAGCGTTTCCCGAGCAGTAGTATCTCCCCCAGTTTGCATCGCTGCAAACAATATTCTCATTTCCTCGTTTTTTAGGACGGGCAACTTTGCTGTATCTACACCGCAAATTTCAACCTTATTTCGTGACAATTTATTGCCTCCTACAATCAAGATGATTAGAAGAACTTGTACGAAATAAGTATTTCCCTAAGCGGAAGTTCTATGCATTCCCTTTTGAACTAAATCCAACCATTTTCTTTGTTTTTCAACGAAAAAATAGCGCCCAAGTGAGTAATAGCAGGGAAAACTAATGGCTATTATATCAAAAAATTTAATAAAAATTATTTTCTATTTTATTTTGCTTCAGTTTGTCGGTTTTTTTCGTTTATTGACAACCTAATCAGCGATACCATAGCCCCCGAGTGCTGACGTGGTCTAATTGCCTGCGTAAAGTTTCCCCCGTCGTGATAATACCGCATGTGGAGAGTAAATGCGTGATCGCAATGATTTTTACAATTCACTACATAATGAAAAAAAGCCAGTGCCCCCTCCAAAAATTACGTAAGAAGGCACCAACCTTATAGTTACAATATGCAAGCCAGCAAACATTACACCATCTTATTAATTTCTTTTCGCAATCTTTTGATTATTCGCTTTTCTAAACGGGAAATATAGGATTGGGAAATCCCTAGTAAATCAGCAACATCTTTTTGCGTACGTTCTTCATGACCTGCAAAGCCAAAACGCATATGCATAATCTGACGTTCCCGTTCATTGAGCTGAACCAACGCATTTGCGAGTAGTTGTTTATCAATTTCTGATTCTAAATCTTTGGTAATCACATCGTTTTCAGTGCCAAGAACATCTGACAATAATAGCTCATTCCCATCCCAGTCAATGTTCAGGGGTTCGTCAAACGACACTTCAGTACGAATCTTACTGTTTTTCCGCAAATACATCAGGATTTCATTCTCGATACAGCGCGATGCATAGGTAGCCAACTTGATCTTTTTTTCAGGATTAAATGTATTTACCGCCTTAATTAATCCAATTGTACCAATGCTAATTAAATCTTCGATATTGATACCAGTGTTTTCAAATTTACGCGCAATATACACAACAAGGCGCAGGTTTCGCTCGATCAGCACGGCTCTCGCTGCCTCATTCCCCTCGGGAAGTTGGTTGATATAGAAAGCTTCCTCATCTTTGGAAAGTGGTGGTGGCAAAGCCTCGCTACCGCCAATATAGTAGATTTCTTTTTGACCCACCTTCAGTTTCAAAAGCACTTTAGCCCATAAGTTCGATAATTCAAAGCTCCAATTTTTCATCAGAAATCCTCCCCTTTACCCCTTGTACCTATTCTATATACGTATTTTTTTACATCAGTTTTGCTGACCATACCAGAACCGCATGACAAGTAGTCCCTCTACGATAGTGCTTTTGTCCGTATGTCTTTCCCAGTGATGACTATTTTAGATGCCAGAAAGGAATTTTTATCAACTCGTTTAAAATAATAATAGCTCATTTAGACTCTGCCCTTAGCCATTTTTAGGCTATTTTCCAGGCAAACACTAGATTAAATCCGGGTGAATAATGGCATTATAATGACTTTGGTGAGATAGTGTCTGTTCTGTAAATGATACGAGACAACGTTTCTGGCTATGATTGATTTCAAATGAATCTGGCTTGAAAGCTACCAGCAGTTTGCTATCATTACCAACGACTTTATAGGGGATAATCCGCATTCGGTTTTGCCAAATTGCCGGTAAATCCGCGCTCTTCTCAATCCCCATCTTCAAAACCATCCCTAACTCATCAGGCAATACTTTATTAAAATCTTTCAGTGAAATAATGACAATCGGTGCTCTAGATACAGGGTCTAGCAGTTGATTACCCGTGTCAATGAAACCATCAAGCTCAAGCTGAATCCCATCAATCAAGCAAGTTGCTTTCACCTGTTGTTGCTGAAAAAATTGTGCTACCTTAATGTTGCTGGTAAATGATTTGATGAATAAATAGGTAAGCGGAAAAGCTGTAACAACAAATATCCAACTCGTTTTGTCTCCGTACAAATTAACGCTAGAGTGAGCGCTGTTAATGGTGCTAGAAACATGGCTACTGAATAAACTATGTAGTCCGTATAGCATCCCCCCCGCAGCAAAGGTTACGACATAAAATGTGGTCAACGTTTTCAGCAACTCGCGCCAGTTGACCCGTCCGCATTTGATGAGTATCATCAACACGGAGATGGCAATCTTCACAGCGATAATATCGAGAAGATAGCTATACGGTGTTACGTAAACAATGACTGTTGCAGACCCGACAAGTCCCCCAAGCAAAATCCGCCACAATGAAGTCTTCTGCTTCAACACTAAACCTGTCCAGAGTAACAGTAAGCTATCAAAACCGAAATTCAGCAACCAGATGGCATCAATGTAAACAACCATTGCCTCACTCCTTGAAGAAATTATAAGCTATCTTACAGTACAAACTTGTCATAATTTGATTCTGATTGCCTAAAACTTTTAGCTGAAACCATCTAAATTTGTAATTTTATAAAATTCTTTATTTTCTAATATATTTCCGTCATGACTTCTTTAAAAATCATTGCTAAGTCGTTTGTCAGGCTTGCCATTTCCCTACTGTGAGGGCTGTTTCCTTCTTAGTCAGCATTGACAATTTACTCTTAGAAAACTGAAATTCTGGTTTACGCACACGAGTAAAGCTAGAACTTTCTACACGCACAAAAAAAGCCATACTACAGTCAAAACACTGCAGTATAGCTCGTAGTCTTATTCAGGCAAATGATTTCTGTTTTATTGTCTTCTTGAACGATCACGCAAGAAAGCAGGGATATCAAGTTCTTCATCGTTTTGTTGCATAAATGAAGGTCTTTCCTCTTGTCTTGGTGCAGCAGGAGCCGTCTTAGCTCTTTCTTCAAAAAGCTCCTTACGTGGTGAACCCAGCGGTGCTTGTGCTTGCGCCTGTGATTGCTGAGCAAATGCTTGCGTCTGTGATTGCTGAGCAAATTGTGCTTGACGCGCAGATTTGCCTTCTTCAAAACCAGTTGCAATAACAGTTACAATCACTTCATCATTGAGGTTTTCATTGATGCATGTACCGAAAATCAAATTCACTTCTGGATCAGATGCTTCTTCAACAATATTCACTGCCTCACCGACTTCAATTAAACTCATTGTGTCGCTACCAGTAATGTTTAAGATAACGCCTTTAGCACCAGTAATCGAAGTTTCTAAGAGGGGACTTGAAATCGCTTTCTTTGCTGCTTCCGCTGCACGGCTTTCACCAGCAGCCCGACCAA
The DNA here is from genome assembly GCA_031554215.1 of Caryophanales bacterium. GTDB lineage: Bacteria > Bacillota > Bacilli > JARBTR01 > JARBTR01 > JAVBKE01. Next base: position 4,842 of record JAVBKF010000033.1, on the reverse strand, counting down.
TTCCCATCAGTGCTGAACCTTTCATTGACATAACCGTTTTCACATCGGCAAAGTCAAGGTTTACTTCTCCAGGAATCGCAATTAAATCGGAAATCCCTTGAACCCCTTGGCGTAAGACTTTATCAGCTTCACGGAATGCTTCCAAAATTGGTGTGTTGCGATCAACAATTTCAAGTAAACGATCATTTGGAATGATAATCAATGTATCAACAGCTTCTCTAAAGAGCTCGATGCCCAAATTAGCTTGGGAAGTCCGTTTCCGCCCTTCAAATGTGAATGGACGTGTCACAACACCAACTGTGAGTGCGCCAACTTCCTTGGCGATTTCTGCTACGATTGGTGCAGCGCCTGTTCCAGTTCCGCCGCCCATACCTGAGGTAACAAACACCATGTCTGCGCCCTTTAGCATTTCGGCAATCGCATCTTTACTTTCTTCTGCTGATTTTCTTCCAATCTCAGGATCACCACCAGCACCTAACCCTCTGGTTAACTTTGACCCAATTTGCAATTTCATTTCAGCCTGAGACATATTTAGCGCTTGCAGGTCCGTGTTTATCGAAATAAACTCTACACCCTGAATACCGCTCTCAATCATACGATTAACAGCATTGTTCCCGCCGCCACCTACACCAACGACTTTAATTATTGCAACTTGGTCGTAATTCGTATCAAACTCCAACATGATGATCCTCCTAGAAGCATTCGCTATAAAATACTCTTATAATATTAATTATTCAAAAAAGTTAGTAATAAATCCTTTAATATTGAATCTACCACTTTCTTTTTTCTCGCTTTTCTCATAATCTCGACTTCTTACTCGATTAGAACTGACATTATTGACGTCATCGACAAGATGTCCAACACACGAACGTAATGATAAACCATCAAGTTTCGCTCTTTTAAATGTATAGGTCAAGATACCAACACTCGCTGTATACTGCGGTTCCCTCACACTTATATAGCTTGGAATTGCTGTACGAACACGATTCTGAAAAATGTTCTCTGCTAATTCTACCACACCTGGCATTTTCAAAACACCACCGGTGAGCACATAATTGCCCACTAAGTCATATAAATTTAATCTTTTTAATTCAGATTGAATAATTTCAAAAATTTCTGTCAGCCTTGCCTCGCATATTTCAGCAATCATAAGCTGCGAAACGACTTGCTGTTTATCACTATCAAGCATTGGCACCATGACATTCTCATCTTCTACATTAAAATTGATGAAAGCATTACCATGCTTTAGCTTAATTTTCTCAGCATCCTTTGCTGATGTCTTGAGTACTAAACTTAAATCTCTCGTAATCGTATCTCCGCCCAGAGGCACATAGAATGCATGAACAAGTTCTGTTTCTTTAAAAATGGACACAGTTGCCACGCCACCGCCAAGGTCAATCAGTACAGAGCCCATTTCTTGCTCATCACTTGAAAGAACCAGCGAAGCAGAAGAATACGGTAGAAAAACGATACCTGCCACATTTAAACCAGCCCGATTGACTGCTCTAAGTGAATTATGAATCACTGTTTTCAAACCCGTAATTAGTATCCCTTTCATCTCTAAGCGTATGCCTGACATCCCTTTAGGGTCAACAATATTATCGACCTCATCCACTTTATATTTAAGCGGAATCAAGTCAATGATTTCACGATCTTGCGGAATTTGAACAAGTTCAGCTTGAATTCTCACTCTTGCTTTGTCCTCGTCTGTCACTTCACGGCTAGGATTATTGATTGCCACAACACCTTCACAGTGTTGAACGCCAATTGCGTTGGCACCAATGCCTACATGAACACTCTCAATTCTCATGCCGACCATTCTTTCGGCTTGTTCAACTGCTTCGTGGATAGACTTGACAACTTGTTCAATATCGACAATTTGCCCTTTTTTGACGCCTTCTGAATGTGCCACGCCAACACCAAGAATATTTAAATTGTTGTTCTCTATTTGTGATACAACGATTTTAATTGTTGATGTCCCAATATCACAACTTACCAAAATTTCGTCATTATTCAAGATTGTATTCCTCCGAAAGTAGCTAATGAATAAAGAATTTTAACTTATACTTCTATCATTCTACAATAAAAGTGTGGTAGTGGAAAGAGTTATAATCGATTTACCACGCTTTTTTTTGGAAATAGGAAAAAAAACACTACAAAAAAACCCATCTACATAAAAGAAAGGAGGCATAAACAAGCGCTTCCATCCAATTTAAGGTAATCAACTAAAGCTAGTTTATCGTTTAAAACAGTTTCCTGAAGCGGATTTTCAATACGATAATATTAAAACTACTACACTACATTTCTACAAAATAACCATTAGAACACAATGCTCGTTTACAATCTGACCCCGGTAGCCCAGCATGAAAAAATATTTTTTTGAATTTTCGCCTATAAATTAAAGTGAAAGAATACTTGAACGCATCAAATTCCATACTCATCCAACAGCCGGCCTGGTTGCCATAAATTGCATTCAATTCAACAGAAAAAGATCCGAACAGCTACCAATATTCAGCTATCGATCAAACACTGTTGTTTTCTGATCGGTCTGTCATCCAAAAACAGAGAACATTTTCTTGTCTTCCTGAAATTTTCCTAGATCGTTAATGAACAACACTTCCCCACTTCAATCTATCCGATGTAATTTCATAAGCATATCCTAGTATATACATCACCGGGATAATCGCTAAACAAAAGAGAACCCAACATACCGCATCGGCAAGTAGGATTCCCACGTGTTTTGAAACAAATTTATTGCCCGCTTGTGTCGCAGTACTTTTCCAAGTAGCTTCTCAATTTTCAATTTCCTCTAGGACCAAACTACAACAACTGCAAATCACAAGTTCTTAGCATCATGAGGTCCTGCCGGTCATGTTGATCTTGTTTCAGTAAGCGAAGTGCCTGCATCCGAATTGATTTTTCGAGCACATTTCGTACATAACGCCCATTTGAAAAGTTTAGCTTTGCTCGTTCTAACTGTGTGTGCAAATGATCCGCTAATCGCTTCTCGGCATCCTGACTCAGGAAATACTGCCGCTCAGCCAAAATCTTCGCTGAAATCCCCATGAGTTCCGTCACATTGTAATCCGGAAAATCGACGACAATCGGAAAGCGTGAGGTGAGTCCAGGATTCATTTTCAAAAAATTCTCCATCTCATAGGAATAGCCCGCTAGGATTAAGACAAATTCATGTTGCTTATCTTCCATGTGCTTAACAAGTGTGTCAATGGCCTCACGGCCAAAATCCTTTTCACCACCGCGGCCAAGTGAATAGGCCTCGTCTATAAATAAGATGCCGCCATGCGCCTTCTTAATCAAATCACGCGTCTTGAGTGCGGTGTGACCGATATATTCACCAACAAGATCACCACGTTCCACTTCAATTAAATGCCCAGCTGTTAAGACATTCATTTTCACAAATAATTTTCCGATTAGCCTTGCCATCGTCGTCTTACCAGTACCGGGGCTTCCTTTGAACATCATATGTAATACCTGTTTATCTGCTTTGAGTCCTTTTTCCTCACGGATTTTGTTAATAGAAATCCATGCATAAATCTCTTTGAGTATTTTCTTGATGCTGGTCATCCCAATCATCTGTTCGAGCTCATCCTCGATCTCACGCAGAACGGCATGTTTGTCTGATGTAGCTGTTTCAGACTCTGCCCATGCCATTTCTGCCCGGGTGTAGACTGGTTCAGGTTTCTTTTGTAAGACAATATTGATTTGGCCACTTTTCTTCACGGTCAATGGTTGATGATCCATAGCAACACCTCTGAAAACAACTATTTAGCATTTCAAATCCGTAGCCAGATGATTTCACTGACTATTTTCTGAGTCTTTGTACAGTTCTACATGTACCCATTCATGAGAAGGTTAAACCCTTTATATAATTGTGTCGTATTTCGTTGTTTACTGCGCTTTCCCAAGAAATAATTGAACACTGTCAGCGATGACATCAAACCGCAAGGTTGGATTCGCTGGATCAATGTCATACCAGTCAACTGCCATTTTATTTTGAAACCAAGTCAACTGCCGTTTGGCAAAGCGCCTTGTGTGTTGTTGAATACGCTCCACTGCTGTTTCAAGTGAGCATTCGCCTTCAAAGGTAGGGATTAATTCTTTGTAACCTATCGCCTGCATCGACTGCGCCTGTCCATAACCAGCTTGGTATAACTGGTAGACCTCTGCCACAAGCCCTTGTGCCATCATTTGGTGAACACGCAGATTGATGCGTTCGTATAACTGCTCCCGATTCATTGATAGTCCAATTACTTTTGCATCATACTTGGCAATATGCTCAGTAGCTGAGGTTTGTTCGCTGAACTTTCCCCCGGTTGATAGACAAATTTCTAAAGCGCGAATCACCCGTTTGACATTATTCGGATGAATTTTCTCGGCACTGACTGCGTCAAGGAGAGCTAACTGCCTGTGAAGCTGTTCAGGTGCCTGCTCACTTAGCTTTTCTCTCAGCGCTGAATCACCTGTTGTTTCTGGAAAAGCATAGTCATACAGTACAGATTGAATGTATAGACCCGTACCGCCCACGATGATTGGACAGTTCCCTCTCGCACGAATCTCTTTGATTAAATGGTCCACTTCCTGTTTGAAGGAATAAACGTTATAGGACTCACCTGGGTTTAGCACATCAATTAAATGATGGGAGATGCCTGCCTGTTCCTCTGGCGCCACTTTGGCTGATCCGATATCCAGTCCGCGAAATACTTGTACAGCGTCACCATTGATTATTTCACCCTTATATTTTTTTGCCAACGCCAAAGAAAGTGCCGTTTTGCCAACAGCGGTGGGACCTACAATGACGATGATCTTCTCTTTCATACTTAC
>JAVBKF010000087.1:0-3219 GCA_031554215.1 Caryophanales bacterium | reverse complement strand
GCAAGCCAAAGCGCCGCGCGAAGGTAGAAGCGCCTGCAGGCGATGATATCGCTGCCGTCCGCGCCGAATACGAAACCAAGGTCGGCAAAAAGCCTTTCATGGGCTGGTCGCTGGCAACCCTTCGCGAGAAGATGGCCGAGTGAGCGGAAGCCTCGCCTATCGGAAGAACGAAGCGCAAATTCGGCGCGGGATAGTTCCTGAGAAATACACGCGCCTGCTGCCGTTCATTCCGGGGCGCGAGATACTGGAAATCGGTTCTGCTGAAGGCGTTCTGGCTTCACTGCTGGCGCGCCGCGGCCTGAACGTGATGGCGCTGGAAATGCGCAAGGACCGGCACGATGCGGCAATCTCGCTGCATGACGCATGGCGGAAGAAATTCACCTTCATCGGTGACGTCGGTTTCGTGAACGCGGGAATCGGGGATCGTCTGGACCTGCTGGACGGCGCTGACACGCTGGTCGCGGTTCGGATGATCTACTATCTCCGCGATACCATCGACGCGGTATTTGATGCCGTTTCATTGAAGGTTCCCAATGTCGTCCTGTGCGGCAACAAGAACCGCGCCGCATGGTGGCGTCAGGGCATCCCCGACAAGCCGGGCGGCCCGCTCAATTATTATGCCAGCCATGAGGGCATGAGGGCGCTGCTTGAGCGCCACGGGTATTCGATCACAGCCGAGGAACGCGATGGCGACCCTATCGTCGTTGGTCATCGTTGATCCGGCTGAAATACGGTTCAAGATTTCACCGCATCACGATCTGGATGCTCTGGATGGCAGCGATTGGGACATCACGCGCCGCTACTGTCTTGAGAAAGTTGTCAAGCATCGCGCCATAAGGCAGCGGTTCAAGGACGGCGCGAAGTGGGAAGATACCGACCTGTTCAGGGTCACATATGCCAGACGGTTCGCAGAGGGTGATGACATCCGGGGCTGCAGCACAATGCAGCAACTGCTGAACCAGTATTACACGCGGGTCGATGACCTGTTCAAATCGCTCAAGGTGCGCGGTTTCGACAAGCGACATCCACTGCCGGTTCTGCTGATCGGCAGGACGGGCGAAGTATTCATCGGAAACCAGGGCAACCACCGCTTGGCAATGGCGCAGGTTCTGGGACTTACGAAATTCGCCGGAAAGGTCATATGCAGGCACTCAACCTAATCCCGGCAATGACCACCGATGCCGAACGGGAATGCTACTATAGGCTTGTTTCAGAAGGCGTCGGGAAAGGCGCGATTGTCGAACTGGGCGCATGGCTCGGAGCATCGACGGCTTACATCGCGTCGGCCATTCGTGACAGCGGCTCAGATCAGAAGGCGCAGGTTTACGACAAGTTCCAGTCGAAGCCCGGACATGCTCAGAAGGTCAAGACGTTCTACGCCAAGAAGGGCATTGAAGCGATGCCAATCGGCCCTTGCCTACTGGACTTCCAGAAGAACCTTGGCCCGCTGATGGGTCATGTTGAAACCCATCCGGGGCAGATTGAGAACCTGAAGTGGAAGGGTGGGCCGATTTCGGTCCTGATTACCGACGCACCGAAGCGGGTGCCGCAGATTTCATCGGTCCTGACAAAGTTCAAGGACGCACTGCAGCCGGGTTCGGTAATGGCGTGGCAGGACTTCTGCCACTTCCCGTCATACGAGATTCCTGCGTGCCTTTATCGCCTGCGGGATAGGCTGGAGTTTGTTGAGGCGGTTGTTCCGGGGACTACGCTGGTTTTCCGCGTTGCCTCTCAGTGGGCCGCAAATGAGGTTTCAGAGCAGGCACTGTCACTCGGCAATTGGACTGCTGCCGAGATCGACACGGCATGGGCCTATTGGTCGCATTTCGTGCCGGCTGAGAAGGCTGCGCTGTTCCAATGCGGACAGGCCATGTTTCTCTGTGACATCGGAGAGACGACAGAAGCGGTCGCAGTTCTTGGGGACGTGGCAGATGACTATGCGGTGCAAGCCAAGTGGCGCTATCTCCATGAGGCGCGTCCTGACTTCGTGAAACGCTACAAGCCGTTGTTCGGCGTGATGCAGGGCGCATTGTGCTGACAGTCCTTACATGGCTGTGGAAGCAGCCGAAGGCACGCACAGCCTATACGGCAAAGCATGTGAACGTATGGGCCGCGATGGTCCGCAGAAACCTGTCGATGCCTCACCGCATCGCCTGCGTTACCGATATGCCGGAAGGGGTTGAGGGCGTCGAGATCATCACGCCCCCGGGTGACTTCCTCGACATCAGCAACCCTCGGTGGAGCAACGGGAAGCCGCAATGCTATCGCCGGCTGTCGATGTTCCGCAGGGACGCGGCAAAGATATTCGGCGAACGGTTCGTTTGCATGGATCTGGATTGCGTGATCGGCGGCCCGCTTGATCCGCTGTTCGACCGGCCCGACGACCTTGTTCTGTTCAAGGGTACAATGAGCAACCGGCCATATAACGGAAGCCTTATGCTTATCCGGGCGGGTTGCCGGCCAGACGTATTCGATGATTTCAACCAGGAAGCAGCGCTGGAATCGGGTTCAAAGTTCTGCGGCAGCGATCAGGCGTGGCTGATGCACAAACTTGGCCCGAACGAGCCGACATGGGGCGAGGCTGATGGGGTCCATTTCTTCACCGGCAAGCGCCGCAATTACATGAGCATTCAACCCAGGGTGATCTTCTTTCCGGGGCGCATCAAGCCTTGGGATTTGGCGCCCGTGGATCGCTTTACGCGCGGGAATTACCGCATCGAGACAAGGGAGGCCGCATGAAACTGTTCGGCCTGAACATCACCAAGGCAAGTCCTCCCCAACCGGTCCCCCAGAATGGACGGGGCTGGTACAATATTGTTCGCGAAAGCTTCCCTGGCGCATGGCAGCGCAACATCACTATCGACAACCAGGCCGTGCTTTCATTCCATGCCGTGTTTTCGTGCATGACGCTGATCGCCAGCGATGTGTCAAAACTGCGGGTCAAACTGGTTTCCAAGGACAGTTCAGGCATCTGGACCGAGATTGAGAACCCGGCCTTTTCGCCCGTCCTTCGCAAACCCAACTCATCGCAGACCCGCATCCAGTTCTGGGAAAGCTGGATGCTGTCGAAGCTTGCTCGAGGAAATACCTACGTCCTCAAGGGCCGCGACAATCGCAACGTCGTCACGTCGCTTTATGTGCTCGACCCGGCGCGCGTTCGCCCGATGGTTACTGAGGACGGCGCGGTCTATTACCAACTCGACAGCGACAACTTCGCCG
>JAVBKF010000243.1:0-2787 GCA_031554215.1 Caryophanales bacterium | reverse complement strand
CCCTTATAATACGAGGAATAGCTAACATAGGATTTTCCTTTATCGCGACCAGTATTACGGCCTCTACGCTCGCCGAATATAAGCATTTCAATACCGCCACGAACACTGTCAACAATCATGTCTTTTGCTGCTGGGATTAATACATCATGAATAATATAATCCCCAACGCTTTTACTATCATCGCCATCAAAGAATGTTTCGGAGATTCTTTTACTAAGAGCTTTCTTTTGTTTAACAACATTGCCTTTTATTACCTTCTCAACTTTCCTTTCCTCGGTTTTAACTTCCGGGGTCTTTTTGTGCGAGTTTGATTGGAAGTCTGGTGTTTCATATTTCTTTTCAACTTTAACCTCTTGATCAGCCATTTATTAATCCTCCTTATTTATCTCGATGACCTATGTAAATAATCGCTATTTGTTCGTTCTTTAGTTCTTTGTTTATAATCCTCATCTAATTTATTACTAAGCTCTAAACCCATAGAAATTCTACCCAATTCATATGAGATTTTCGAGATCCAAGAGATACCTTTTAAACTTAAAATTACACCTGCAATTATTAATATTTTCTTTTCCATAGTTCATATTCTCCTTTCAAGAGATAGATTTTTCAAAATATAAAACGCTAAGTTTCCTTAACGTTTTATTGGATTTTACTCCTCTTCTGTTTCCATTTCAACATCTTCTTCATTGTCTGGTGTTTCTTTAACCATTCCTTTTACAGTCTCAACGGCTTCATTAATTCTATCATCTGTATACTTAGTTGCTAAATCGCTAGCAATGCCAGTCAAGACCAAACTTCCGAGAGCCACACTTATTTTTCCAATACCTTTCAGTGTACTCGGGGTTGTTGCCTTAATTGCATTTCCTACAATTGCTCCTACTCCTACAGAAACGATAATCTCAAGACCTGCCTTTGCGAGTTCCATTTTTTTCATGGTGTTTCTCCTTTCAATTTTAGTCAAAATATCTTTCTATTATAGGCTTTGTTTTCTCGCGAGTCGCTACTTGTTGCATATTGGACATTTTATAAGAGAGTAAGTACTTATCCTACAAAGAGATTTATCCTCTACTAATCCCGTATCATTACAATTTATACATTTAATTGGTTTTTTATTTTTATCGTTCCACTCCTTACAAACATTTTCATGAATACAAGTTACTAAATTTTTTGAAATTTCTAATTGCTTGTGACTGCAATCCAATAAACAAAAATCTGTTATTTGATCTTTAATCGTTATAGACATTCAAATTCCCCCCTTAAGTCTTTAAGAAAAATATAAAACGCTAAGTTTCCTTAACGTTTTATCCTAACCATTTTATTCTTCAGAATTTTCATCTGCATGTTCTTCATCGTCATTTTCTTCGGTTTTATCCTCGAATTGATCGTCATCATTTTCATCTTCCTGTTCATCGCTGAAGATCTTGCTAGCTATAACTAAGCCTGCAATTGCTCCTCCGATAATAAGGGTTTTTGTTATGATTGCCTTTTTATTCGTTTTGATAACCTCGATAATTGATTTTTTCATAGTGATTTCTCCCTTTCAATAATTTTATTGGTTTCATTATAGCCCTTGTAATTTCTGCGAGATAATAAAAAAGAAGCCTAAGCTTCCTCTTTTGAATTTTCTATACATTGTTGAATTAGCATGATAGTTCCAGCTACCATTAATCCAATAGCAAATCCTTCGGTTTTATCTAACACCTTACTTATTACTACTTTATTTTTGATTATCCAGTCTTTCATATTAACATCTCCTTATAATATAATTCTTCATTATAACCCTTGTAATTTCTGCGAGAGTTCAAAATATCCATATCAAGAACTTATAGCAAAAGATTGCTAAGGTTATTAATGTAGTAAGTCCTAAACATCCAGCTGCTAATGAGCCTAATATGTATCCTATTTTCCCGGTTATATTTTGTGATGTTTCTTTAGTGCACTTATTTTTAGTTTCAGTCTTCATAAAACTTGGTATATCTATTTTCACTTGTGAGTAGTTGGCACATGTAATCTTTATATTAAATGGCTCGACTGGTTCGCTTTCCATTTTCTGTTTTAGTTCTGTACATAAATTGTGATAATTAACTGATAATTTACAAAACTTATCATACTTACAATCACAACATTGATTTTTATTTTCACCCTTTCCTATAACAAGAATATTGTCCACAATTAATCCTCCTTATTTTGTAAAACGTGAGCCACAGCAGCACAAGTAGAAGCTGTTCCACCATTTTCTCGACAATGAATATAAGCTCTTTGAGCCTTAGGGTCTATTATGTCATGAGGGATTATAAACCACCCATCTTTTCCTTCTTGAACCGAAGAGGGCGGGAAACCCTCTTTTTTAGCTCGTTTTAATGCATCTCTTTTTGACTCAGGCATTCTAGTTATCCTCCTTTTCTATGTTTTTTTGATTCTATTAATATTTTTATCGATTCATCTATGACATTTAATATCTTAGTTTTACAGTCGTCTATGTTACAATCTTTTGATATTCTAAATACAGAAGTTATGATTATAAATGAGTATAATCATAACTTCATAAGAACTCCTCCTAACACTGTGAAAAGTCATATTTTGGATAAATCTGGTAGTCAATAACAAGGCAAGGTTCTTCTTGTTCTGTCAATTGTGAGCTGAATCGGAATTCCAATAAGCCTTGATCCATGTTCCAACCCATCTCATCACCAAGTTTTGTGTTTGATAAGCCGATAGCATAAAAGACATCATTAAGCGAAATATACATTTCCTCGACAAGCTGTTTATTAAGAATATTTTCAGCTT
>JAVBKF010000027.1:0-19594 GCA_031554215.1 Caryophanales bacterium | reverse complement strand
CAATGATCAATTTGGTCGACCACGGAACGACGAGTGTTTGTTTTGTACACCGTTTTTATTTAAACATGAAAACAAATAAGTTGATTATAGATTGCGTTTCTGAGGTCACCGCTATTTGGTGATCTCAGTGGTTTTTTCAGCGGATTCTAGTAAGTATATTTGCAAAATTGGTATGAAAATACCCTTCTCACTTGTCTAAGGGGAGGGGGAGGACGCTAGTGACAAAGGTTATTTCTCTATTAATTTATAATTGACTTTTCTTAGCTAAACTAAGGAAGTCTTCTGATTGGCATGGTCATCTATCTCTATTATGAAGTCAGCTTAACAGTTGTTTCTGAACTTATTCTTAAGAAATGGTAGTCTGTTTTTTAACCTGTTAGTAAGTGTATAATGATGATGAAAAGACGGATGTTTTCTAGTTAATAGGGATTTGTGCGTAAAACGCAGTCATACGAAGACGGAGAGAGGTTTTTGTGATGGATTTGGATTTGCGTGAGAACGAACGGTTGGATTATTTGCTGGGGGAGTCGCTCCGAATTATTCAGAGTCCAAATGTTTTTTCTTTTTCTCTTGATGCTGTGTTGCTCTCGTGGTTCACCTATTTACCGGTTCGTAAAGGTTTGGTTGTCGATCTGTGCTCTGGAAATGGTGTGATTCCTCTCTTTTTGAGCCGACGGACTTGCGCGAAAGTGATTGGTGTGGAGATTCAGGAGCGGTTATATGATATGGCTATTCGGAGTGTTGCTTATAATCAGCTCTCTGAGCAAATTGAAATGGTGCATTGTGACTTAAAGCAAGTAGCACCTATAATCGGGTTTGAAAAATATGATGTTGTGACTTGTAATCCCCCATATTTTCTAGATATTGAGGCTTCAAATAAGAATCAAAATCCATATTTTACAATTGCACGTCACGAGGTGATGTGTACACTTGCGGATTGTGTTCAGACTGGAAGCCAGCTTCTGAAGCAGGGTGGTAAGTTTAGCATTGTTCACCGTCCTGACCGATTGATTGAGATGTTCACACTCATGAAAGCAAATCGGTTAGAGCCAAAACGCGTTCAATTTATTTATCCGAAGCAGGGGCGTGAGGCCAACATGGTCTTGATCGAGGCTGCGAAAGATGGCAAGCCGGGTGTAAAGGTCTTGCATCCTGTTGTGGTGTATGAGGAGAATGATACGTATACGGCCGAAGTCAGCCGCATGATTAACGGGAAATGAGTGTCATGTAGGTGTGGTTAGCGTTTCCCAGAAAAAAATGAAGGATTGTATGGATTATGGAGAGTGCAAAACACTTTTTTTATGTTGTTAAGTGTTGTGATGGTAGCCTGTATGCAGGGTATAGTACGGATGTGGTTAGGCGTGTAGAAAAGCATAATCAGGGTAAAGGGGCAAAATATACGCGTGCGCGAAAACCTGTTGTACTATGTCATACAGAGGCATTTTTGACTAAACGAGAGGCTCTGCAGCGAGAGATTGCATTTAAGAGATTTACACGGCAGAAAAAACTTGCAGTGATCTCGCTAAAAGAGTAAAGAGAGGTTCGGATGAGACAGCAAAAAAGTTTTGAAAATGAAACAGAGGCGATACTTTACTTGGTACCAACGCCCATTGGTAATTTGCAGGACATGACTTTCCGCGCTGTATCAATTCTTCAGTCGGTCGAATTAATTGCCGCAGAGGATACGCGAAATACGAAGAAACTTTGTCATTATTTTGATATCAGTACCCCATTAATCAGTTACCATGAGCATAATTTGCAGAAGGCTGGCGAGGAAATTCTTGCAAGGTTAGCGAATGGTATACAGGTTGCCATCGTAAGTGATGCAGGGATGCCTGCTATTTCTGATCCAGGGTTTGATATTGCTACAAAGGCTATGGCTAGTGGTTTTAAAGTTGTTTCTCGTCCTGGTCCTAATGCAGCACTCACTGCTTTGATAGCATCTGGCATTATGCCTCAGCCCTTCTATTTTTATGGTTTTTTGAATCGTAACAAGAAGAAGCGAGTGGCTGAACTTGAAGCGCTAGAAATGATTACGGCGACGTTGATATTTTATGAGGCGCCACATCGTTTGAAAGAAATGGTGTCTGCAATGAATACTGTTTTTGGAGATCGGAGAATAACGCTGGCCCGAGAATTGACTAAGAAGTTTGAGGAGTATATTAGTGGGTCTTTTTCGGAAGTGATGCTGTGGTTACAGTCGTCTGAGGTACGCGGCGAATTTGTTGTGATAGTTGAAGGGAATCAAATGCCTGCGGTTGTCGAAGAGGCATGGTGGCAAATGCTTTCAATTGAGGCGCATGTTGATCATTATATTTCTGAACAAGGGTTTAAACCAACGGATGCGATTAAAATGGTTAGCAAGGAGCGGCAGATACAAAAACGAGTTGTCTATCAGGCTTACCATCTAGGTGATTCAACTGTCTAGTATTGGTGTAAGTGGAGAACACTATGTTATAGTGGCTCTTTGTCGAAAAGGACTGGTAAAGGATAAAAAAGTTTGATCAATGCATGGAGTTGACTGGACTCTTCTAGTACTGCCTGTCCCTTATCGTAGGTGTCTAATGAAATAGGTCAATAAAAAAAGCTAGTAGACTTGTGTTGTCTCTAGCTTTTTATATTGATTAAATTTATAAATGTTTTTTAATTTCGTCAGTAAGTTCTTTGGCAGCTTCGCGACAAAGAATAACACGTCCACCAGCAAGAATAAGGTTGTGGTCTGAAACTTCTCCAGTCACTTGACAGCTCATTTTTGGTACGTATTTTTTTAGAACAATACGCTCTTCGTCAACGAAGATTTCTAGTGCGTCTCTTTCACCAATTTCTAATGTACGGCGAAGTTCGATTGGAACTACGATACGGCCAAGTTCGTCAACTTTACGAACAATTCCTGTAGATTTCATTTTTGTTTCCTCCTATATTGTGAAATTCACTCAACAGAATATGTTGATTCCGTTATGTATATAATCATAACAGTACTACCAAATAACGTCAACGATTTTCGATAGTTTTGTAGATTTTGCAATTTTAGATTTTTGAAAGCGAGTTAAATGTAAATTACGAATCGGGATCCTTATAATCAAGGCGTTTTTTAAATCTTGTAAATTGCGAATGATGCAATTTAGATAATATTATTATGAAAATTGAATCCTATTTAGCATATATATTTTAAAATTTATTATAAAAAGACACAATTTAGACACAAATAGATTGGATGATACTTTAAAATATTCTCCAAATTTAAGCAATTATTATAATAATTGCGTATTGTAACAATTTTAGATTTTGATTTCAAGTTTGGTGTTTTAATTTTAACAGTCTAAGTATTAGGTATTGGATATTTATAGAAACTTCATTGTCTGCCTGTTTCAGTGTTAAGGTGGAATGGCAGTTGATACGAGGAGAACGATGATTGAAATATATGTCTGAAACCTATTTTATAAAGAGCGATTGTAGTATAAAATAGGATAAACTAGTTTTTATACTTAAAAGGGGATATGAAAATGATTGAGAATAGGAAGCCTTTCTATATTACAACACCAATTTATTATCCAAGTGGTAGGTTACATTTGGGACATGCTTATTCAACTGTGGCAGCGGATACTATGGCGAGATATAAGCGGTTGCGTGGGTTTGATGTCCGGTTTTTGACTGGGACGGATGAGCATGGCCAGAAGATTCAGCGAAAGGCTACTGAAAGTGGACAGACGCCCCTTGCGTATTTGGATGGCATGATAAAGAGTATTAAGGAACTTTGGGCGTTGCTCGATATTTCTTATGATGATTTTATACGTACGACGGAGGATCGCCATAAGGAGCTTGTTCAGAAGATTTTTCAACAGTTGTTAGATCAGGGCGACATTTATTTGGATGAGTATGAGGGTTGGTATTGTACCGATGATGAAGCTTTTTTCACGGAGAGGCAGTTAGAGAACGGGTTGTGTCCTGATTGTGGTCGTGCGGTTGAGCTTGTTAAGGAATCATCTTATTTCTTTAGAATGAGTCGGTATGCTGATCGGTTGATTCAGTATTATGAGGACAATCCTACTTTTATTCAGCCAGAGTCACGTAAAAATGAAATGTTGAATAATTTCTTGAAGCCAGGTCTTGAGGATTTGGCTGTGTCACGGACGACGTTTGATTGGGGCGTGCGTGTACCAGGTAGCAAGGAACATATTATTTACGTTTGGATTGATGCTTTGTCAAATTATATTACTGCACTTGGATATGGTGCTGAGGATGATACAAACTATCAGAAGTACTGGCCGGCAGATGTTCATTTGATGAGTAAGGAGATTGTTCGCTTCCATACGATTTATTGGCCGATTATTTTGATGGCCCTCGGTCAGCCATTGCCGAAGCAGGTATTTGCGCATGGTTGGCTTTTGATGAAGGATGGGAAGATGTCGAAGTCGAAAGGGAATGTGGTCGATCCGGTTGTACTGATTAATCGGTACGGACTGGACGCGTTGCGTTATTATTTGTTACGTGAGGTCCCTTTTGGTGCTGATGGGGTGTTTACGCCTGAGGCGTTTGTTGAACGAATTAATTTTGATTTGGCGAATGATTTGGGGAACTTGCTCAATCGAACGGTGTCGATGATTAGTCGTTATTTTGATGGTCAGGTGCCAGTGTACCAAGGGTCGACAACAGAATTTGAGCAGGATTTGCTTGAAGCGAACACAGAGGCTGCTGCAAAGTATACTGAAGCGATGGATAATATGCTTTTTTCAGTTGCATTGACTACGATTTGGGGACTTGTTTCGCGTTCAAATAAGTTTATTGATGAAACAAAGCCTTGGGTACTTGCGAAGGATGAAACGAAACAGGCGGAATTGGCCTCGGTGATGTCGCATTTAGCAGAGACTTTGCGCCGCGTGGCTGTACTGTTATCACCTTTCCTCATGAAGACACCAGCAAAAATTGTTGGACAATTTGGCTTAAAAGGTGACACGTGGCTTCGGTGGGAGAGTCTTGATGGATTTGGTCTGATTCCAGCAGGAACAGTTGTGGAAAAACCAGAACCGATTTTCCCAAGACTGGAGATCGCGGATGAGGTGGCTTTTATTAAAGCATCTATGAGTAAGCCGAAAGAGAGCACACCTGCATCTGTAACTGCACCTGAGGAGAGCGAGATGGTTGTGAAAGAAGAGATTACAATTGATGATTTTGCTAAGGTGGAAATGCGTGTTGGGCAGGTGTTAAGCTGTGAATCAGTGCCTAAGTCCAATAAGTTATTGCTGTTTCAGATTGATTTAGGAACTGAGAAGCGGCAAATAGTTTCGGGGATTGCTGATTGGTATAAGCCTGAGTCGTTAGTTGGCCGGAAGGTGATTGCTATTACTAATCTGAAGCCAGCAAAGATTCGGGGTGTTGTCTCAGAGGGGATGTTACTTTCTGGTGAGAAGGATGGTGTGTTGTCCCTTTTGACAGTCTCCAAGGATTTACCGAATGGTGCCAGTGTTTCGTAATGAAATGTTGAGGTTGCTTTTGATATTGACGTATGCGAATGAGAAGATAAATTGATGAAATGAGGAATTGGAATGAAGAAGACAACGATTATAGCGGGTGTTGCCATTGTAATTCTAGCATCAACAATTGGATGGACGGCGTTTGCTGAAAATGATTCGGCTGAGGTTGGTCAGAAGGCTAAGTCGCAGACAGAGATGGTGGAGGCATCAGCACCAGCTATGTCTGAGGCGCAGCAAAAAGCTTTTACTGTTGCAATGGATAAGGAAACTGAGGCCGCTCTAGGTGCGCTTGTGTCTGCTGGAACGATTACCAAGGAGCAAGCGGATCAGTTCATGCCTAAGCTGATGGATTTAGAGGAAGCAGAGCTAAAGGCACTAGAAACTGCACAGACAAAAGCACATGAGGATGCTTTGAATAAGCTTGTTACGAATGGAACGATTACCCAGGAACAAGCAGATAGCATGGGTACTGTTGTCACTGAGACAGATTCCAATGTCATGAAGGCTGGTCCTACGACTGCTGTTGGCAAGGCTGAAGCGGGGCACTCGGTTGCAAGTGTACCGGCGCCGCCGCAGGGCGATATTGTTATTAAATCGAATGAGGTAGGACAGGCGTCATCAGGTTCGTTTGTGATGAATAATGAAAGTGTAACTGGCACTATGCCGGATGCACCAGTCACAAATGTTGCAGGTAGCAGTACTTTAGCTGCGCCAATGCCGTTTCCTGCATTATCAATTGCGCAACAAGAAGCGATTTATGATGAGACGGCAATTAATTTTGAAAAAGAGGTAGCGAAGTTAGTTAATGATCAGTCATTGACTGAGGAACATGCTGCCGAGGTATTGGCTGAACGTGAGAAAATGCTTTCCCCTGCTTGTTTGGAAGCGATGCGTCAGTCGAGTGAAGTAGGAAATGTTGAGACGTTAACAGCACTTGTTTCTGAGGGAACTATCACGCAAGAGCAAGCTTATCATATTAGTTTTGGTTATCTAGATGAAAGCATAACTGATGCCCAGTGGGATGGCTATTATCAGATGCAATCGGAGAAATCAAAGTTAGCATTTGAAGAACAAGTAGCTTCTGGTGCTGTTTCAAAGGAAGATGCAGAGCGAATGGTTGCACAGGACAAGGCAACTTTGACTGAGGAGCAGATGACTAGTGTGAGTGAGGCATTGCAGGTTGCACAGAACAAGGTGCTTGATGATCTCGTGAAAGATGGAACTTTTTCAACTGAGGAAGCGGATGCTTTTAGAACTGGTGCTCCGGTTCAAACATTTAGCACAAGTAGTCGGTAGGATATAGATTAATTGTTAAAACTTTAGACGACCCATTACAGGATGCATAACTTGCATGTAATGGGTTGTCTTCTTTTTCAAATTGTTATAGGGGTACTTTGGTTAAGCCTGATTTTAGATTGTATGTAAGCATTGTTGTTTTGGTTCAATTCCTTAGTCGTTATCCAACTATATTGTCATTGTTATGTCGATTCACCTCGATTATCTCAAGAAGTGCAAAAAGCAAAGGATGTAGTCTTAATTATAGAAAGTTTTGGCTATGCTAGAAAATAGGGCAAATTGGTCGTTGCAAAAAAAAAATACACAAAGGTGACAATATGTGAGAAAATAAGCTTTATTCATTCGTATTTAGCAAATTTTTTAATGTAAGAGTTTACTTTGTAAACAGACTGTAATATAACTGTGACCCAATCGTGAGGTAAATTACACGGTTTTACTGATACAATAGAATAGAAAGGTGCAGTGACGACACATTTTTTTATTTTAGATGAAAGGACTCATCTCGTGCTAATTGATACACACACACATTTAAATGCTCGGCAGTTCGCGGGTGATCTAGAAACAGTAATTGAGAATGCACAGCGTGCAGGCGTGAGCAAGATGATTGTTGTTGGTTTCGATAAGGAAACAATCAACAAAGCAGTTGAGCTTATTGGACAATATGATTTTATTTATGCAGCTATCGGCTGGCATCCTGTCGACGCGATTGATTGTACTAACGAAGATCTAGTTTGGATCGAAGAGCTAACGAAGCATGAGAAAGTGGTGGCGATCGGAGAGATTGGTTTGGATTATCATTGGGACAAATCACCCAAAGATGTGCAACAAATTCTTTTCCGTAAGCAAATCGAGTTAGCAAAACGGGTAAACTTGCCGATTATTATTCATAATCGTGAGGCGACTGGAGATTTGATCCGGATTCTAGAAGAGGAAAATGCTTCGGCAGTCGGGGGAATTATGCACTGCTATAGTGGTAGTGTTGAAACGGCAAAGCAGTGTATGAAGATGAATTTCCTCATTTCACTGGGTGGGCCTGTAACCTTTAAGAATGCGAAAGAACCAAAAGAAGTGGCAGCATTTGTGCCACTGGATCAATTACTGATCGAAACGGATTGTCCTTATCTAGCGCCTCATCCTTACAGGGGAAAGCGCAATGAACCGGCTTACGTGAAGCTTGTTGCGGAAGAAATCGCCAAGATTAAACATGTAGCCTATGAGGAAGTAGCAAGCGTAACATCAGCAAACGCGATTCGGTTGTTGAAGTTATAGATTGCAACGTTTAAAGATTAGTAAATCTGTGTATGCTGTTGATGAATCTAGGATATTTCAAGATTCAAATCATCATACAAAAAACGTGGGAGTTAGCTAGTTGTTTATTTTAAACAATGGTTACTCAGCTACAGGTTTCTTTTGAGACAGGTAGTCACAAAAAAAGGAGAGCAATATGTCTAGACAATTATCAAGTAATAATTCGGTATCACCGAGGCGAAAGCCGAAGCGAAAAATTTTTGTTATCGCAGTAGTTTGTGTTCTACTAACAACATTTTCAATGTATTTTACGACAATGGAAGCGGTTGCGGTGGAAATAGACGGAACACAGCAGAGCATTAAAACAACAGCATCAACTGTTAGTGAGCTGCTTGTCGACGTGGGGGTTGAATATAATGAACATGACTACCTCAATGTGCCGCTTGATACAGAAATCACCAAAGGGTTAGAGCTTGAATGGAAACCTGCACACTTAGTCACATTAGATATTGACGGCAATGTTGTTGAAGAATGGACAACTGCTGATACAGTGGCAGAATTTTTGAATGAAGAAGAAATTGTCTTAACTGACGATGATCAAATGAATGTAGACGCAACAGATAATATAAAAGAAGGTATGCTTGTTTCAATTGATAAGGCATTCCCAGTGACGATTGCAGATGGCGGCGTCGAGAAAGCAGCGGTAACGACTGCGACGACTGTAGCTGATTTGCTAACAGAAAATGGGGTTGTTGTGAGTGAAGTTGATCGGGTTACGCCTTCGCTTGATACAGAGATTACTGCTTCAACAAGAGTAGAAGTTGTTCGTGTAGCGCAATCAACTATTACTGAAACAACTGAGATTCCATTTGCTGTTGTTGAAGAGCCAGATGCAAACCTTGAGAAGGGGACATCACAAGTAGCAACGGTTGGTGTAGCTGGTATTCTTTCAACCGATTATGCTGTGGTCACAGAGAATGGCAATGCTGTTTCTAAGACTGTTGTGAATCAAGTAACAGTGAAAGAGCCCGTTAATCAAGTTGTCAAAATAGGAACAAAATCAAAACCAAAACCAGCGTCGAAGCCAGCACCATCAATCACGCCAGTGAGTAGTGGTACAACAATGACAGTTGAATCAACAGCGTATACTGGTGGTGGTATTACGGCAACTGGATATAATTTAAATAAAAATCCCTTTGCAAAGGTAATTGCTGTTGATCCACGTGTGATTCCGCTTGGCTCAAAAGTATTTGTTGAAGGTTATGGTTATGCGATTGCATCTGACACAGGTGGCGCAATTAAAGGCAATATTATTGATGTCTATCTGCCGACAGAAGATGAAGCAATTGAGTGGGGCAGAAAAGACGTTAAGATCACAGTTTACTAATTCAAATGATTTATTCTGTTGATATAGCAAAGGTTTAATTGGTCCAAAAGTGTAATATCATGTGGTGTGTTCACTGATATTACACTTTTCTGTGCATTCATATTTGGGGGTCACTTGGCGTGAAAGAGAAGATCACTACGAGATATGCATTAGGCATTTATGCCGTTTTAAAGTGCTGAATTTATCAAGTTATTTCTGTGTATTTATCCATATAAATCACTGGTTTACTTGGGAAAGATTGCGTGATAATGGTTTTTGCTAGTCTTCTGTGTAGTATGCGAGGACATCTCGTTAGCTATAGTTTCAAACTTTAATGTTTTTTTATTTATTTTTTAATGGTAAATCGGTTACTATAGAGATAGTGTTTAAGTACATAAATTGTTTGAGGATAGGTTTGCATATGAAAATACTGATTGGACTAGGTAATCCCGGCAGGGAGTACCAAGGGAGTAGGCATAATATTGGATTTGAAATAATTGATTATCTGGCAAGTCAATGGGGAATTGCTATCAACCAAGCGAAATTTCAGGGTGTTTTTGGCTCTGGGGTTGTTCAGGGTGAAAAGGTTATTCTTTTAAAGCCGCTTACTTATATGAATCTATCAGGCATCTGCATTCGGCAGGTGGTTGATTTCTATAAAGTCAGCATCTCAGATATTGTGCTGATTTACGATGATATGGATATGGAGCCAGGACGTCTTCGCACAAGGCAAAAGGGGAGCGCCGGTGGACATAATGGTATTAAGTCAACAATTGAACATCTTGGAGATGATCATTTTAATAGAATTAAGATTGGCATTGGACGTCCAGAACGTAAGAGTGAGGTAACTGATTTTGTACTAACTGGCTTTCATCAGGATGAAATTGATGTCATGAGGTCCGCTGTGAAAAGTGCAGCAGAAATTTGTAAATTTTGGCTGAAAAATGATTTTGTCAAAGTGATGAATGCATACAATGGGAAGTAACCATTGAAAGGAATTTTTCGTATCTTCTGCGGATAGTGACTTATTTACTGTACGAGTTACTCGTGCCGAAATTGAATTTTGTTTAGGATTTTGATTTGAATGGTCTTTCCCCTATTCTGGATTCAAGCGTTGGCCAAGGGGTTTGTGAAAGTAGAGTGCTATTTTACAGCTGTTTATGTTGGTTGATGTATTTGCCGTTATTTCGGCTGTTATTGATTGCAGGACAGTTTTTTTAATCATTGAATACCTGGGTTCGGATAGTAGAAATAAAGTGAATAGGAATTGCCTTGATAATCAAGGTATAAGGGGATATAGCATTGGAGTCACTAGCAAGTTTGTTAATTAATCATAAAGATGTAGACTCAGTTCTTAGCGGGATAAATCTTAATCTCCATGAACAATTATTGACAGGTATGTCAGGATCAGCGCGCTCATTATTTATGGCGGGTGTACATGAATACACTGGGCGTAATACAGTGGTGATCACTCATAATCAGTTGCAGGCCCAGAAACTATTTGAGGATTTAAGTTCCCTGCTGCCGAGCGAACAGGTGCATCTGTTTCCAGTAAATGAGACGATTGCTGCAGAACTTAGTGTTGCAAGTCCCGAACTGAGAGCCCAGAGGCTAAATGTGATGAATTATTTTGCGAATGGTGGTAAGGGAACTCTTGTTGTACCACTCGCAGGTATTAAGAAGTTATTGCCCACTAAGCAGGAGTGGTTAGCAGCGCAAACAACGCTTTCTATTGGTAGCGAAGTGAATATGGCTGATTTGACGAAGACACTTGTCTCAAATGGCTATTCAAGGAATCAGATGGTTTCGGCACCTGGGGAGTTCAGCGTTCGTGGTGGGATTATTGATATTTATCCACTGACGGAGGATAACCCGTTTAGAATCGAATTGTTTGATACTGAGGTAGATTCAATTCGGACGTTTTCTTTAGAAAATCAGCGCTCGTTAGAACAGTTGCAGAAGGCTGTTATTAGCCCGGCAACTGAAATTCTGGCCACTGATACGGAATTGTTAGCACTGGCTGATCATTTGGAAAAACGGTTGCCGAGAACATTAGAAAAATTAAGTGATTCTGATGTGAGTGAGGCATTATCAAGGTGGATTGGTTCGGATATTAGCGCTTTGAGAGACAATCAGCGACCTGATCATATTGCCCGCTATTTTTCTTTGCTTCATCATCAGCCTGCGCATATATTGAATTATTTTTCAGAGGACACGGTTGTCTTCTTTGATGAAATTAGCCGTATCCATGAGCTTGATGAGCAGTTAGATCAGGACTGTTCAGATTTCTCACTTTCATTGCTGACGATGGGTGAAATGTTGCCTGATATTTCATTAGTGCATCATTTACCGACGCTACTCATGGGGGCTCGCTATCCATTTGTTTATTTTTCGTTATTTTTACGTCATGTTGCGCATGCAAATCCTCAGAATATTGTTAATTTTTCTTGTAAACCGATGCAAAATTTCCATGGACAAATGAATATTTTCAAAGCAGAAGTAGATCGTTGGGTGAAAGCGGGTTATACAGTTGTTTTGCAAGGTGTTGATGATGAGCGGATTGAAAAACTGGCTAGTGTATTGGATGATTTCAGGTTACCGCATACGATTACAAAGCAAGCTAATCAGTTAAAGCAGGGGGAACTTCAAATTGCAGAAGGTTCGCTTAATTCTGGTTTTGAACTACCGATGCAACGCCTTGTGGTGATCACAGAGAAGGAACTATTTAACCAAAAGAAGAGGAAGAATTTCTCGCGCCAGAAAATCTCGAATGCAGAGAGAATTAAAAGTTATTCTGAACTGAAGATTGGCGATTTTGTGGTTCACATCAATCATGGAATTGGAAAATATATTGGTATTGAAACGCTTCTGGTGGACGGGATTCACAAGGATTTTCTTCACATTCATTACGCGGGTGATGATAAGCTTTACGTACCTGTTGATCAAATTGATTGTGTTCAAAAGTATGTTGGTTCAGAGAGTAAAGCGCCAAAGCTATATAAACTAGGCGGTAATGATTGGAAAAAAGTTAAAGCAAAGGTTAAAGCATCAGTGCAGGATATCGCTGATGAATTAATCAAGCTGTATGCAGCGCGTGAGCTGTCGAAAGGTCATGCATTTTCTCTGGATAGTCAGATGCAAAACGAGTTTGAAACGTCTTTTCCCTATTCGGAAACAGAAGATCAATTGCGTTCGATTCGTGAGATTAAGAAGGATATGGAGCGAACGCGTCCAATGGATCGGCTATTGTGTGGTGATGTTGGTTATGGGAAAACTGAGGTTGCTTTACGTGCTGCCTTTAAAGCAGTTAATGATGGAAAACAGGTGGCTTTTCTTGTGCCGACGACGATTCTTGCACAGCAACATTATGAGACGCTTAGAGAGCGCTTTCAAGACTTTCCGATTAATATTGGTTTATTAAGCCGGTTTAGGACGAAAAAGCAACAGACAGAAACGATAAAGGGCCTTAAGGCTGGAACCGTTGATATTGTTGTTGGAACGCATCGGGTTTTGTCTAAAGATATACTCTTTATGGATTTGGGACTTCTTGTGGTCGATGAGGAACAACGGTTTGGTGTGAAGCATAAAGAGCGCATTAAACAATTGAAAACGAATGTCGATGTACTAACACTTACGGCAACGCCGATTCCCCGGACGTTACATATGTCAATGCTCGGGGTTCGTGATTTATCGGTGATTGAAACACCACCGGAAAATCGGTTTCCAATTCAAACGTATGTGATGGAGTATAATCCGAATATTACACGCGAAGTGATTGAGCGGGAATTAGCACGATCTGGCCAGGTTTTCTTTTTGTATAACCGGACGGAGGATATTGCTAAGAAAGCAACAGAAATTGCAACGCTCGTACCTGAGGCGCGGGTAGCCTATGCACACGGAAAGATGGCTGAGAGCGAGTTGGAATCTGTTATCTACGCTTTTCTAGGTGGTGAGTTCGATGTGTTGGTTAGTACGACAATTATCGAGACAGGAGTTGATATTCCCAATGTGAATACACTGATTGTTCATGATGCAGATAAAATGGGTTTGTCACAGCTGTATCAATTGCGCGGACGTGTTGGGCGTTCTAATCGAATTGCTTATGCATACTTTACGTATAAGAAAGATAAGGTGCTAACTGAGGTAGCTGAGAAGCGGCTGCAGGCGATAAAGGAGTTTACTGAACTTGGCTCTGGCTTTAAAATTGCGATGCGTGATCTATCTATTCGTGGAGCCGGCAATTTACTGGGTGCTGAGCAACATGGCTTTATTGACTCAGTTGGATTCGACATGTATTCTCACTTATTGTCAACTGCAATTGAGGAGCGGAAGGGCGTTGCTTCAGAAATAGAGGAGCAGACGATAGAGATTGAGATGGAGATTGATGCTTATATTCCTGAAACATATATTCAAAGTAGCAATCATAAGATTGAAATGTATAAGCTCTTCCGTGCTGTCTCTACACTAGAAGAGCTGGATGATTTGCGCGATGAGTTAATGGATCGCTTTGGCGATTACCCAGATGAGGTCGACTACTTACTGAAAATTGCTGAGCTGAAAATCCATGGGGCTTTAGCAGGTGTTGAAAGCATTAAAGAACTCAAAAAGACTGAAATGACGATTATTCTATCAGAAGAGATGACGGGTCAATTGGATGGGGCTAAATTATTTGAAATTATTCAACCCTACGGCCGGACAATTGGCCTTGGGCTTGAGAAGCAGAAAATAAAAATAGTGTGTTATACAAAGGGAATTATCCCTGAGAATTGGTTAACAATGATGATAAATGTTTTCAGAGCAATACCATTGTGCAAGAAACCTGAAGAACCTGCTCGCTTAAAGATGTAAGTTGATGCGTGCAGCGTATGTGTACGATTTTTCATAGTAAAGCACAAAATGTTGACCTGCCATTGTACTGATGGCAGGCTTCTTCGCTATGTGGCACTTTGCCTTGCGGATGCAGTGTAATAGATCTCGCTCGGCGGCACACTAGGGAAGCATTGGTTGTTGGCTGCGTTTGTTTCCGATAACGATCTAAGGTAGGTCGATTAAATAAGTGATCTAATTAAAGTAAAATCACCAGGAAAATATTGTTGGTACTAGATATTTTAGAAAACATCGCAAAAAGGATGAAAACACTAAGGAAATTATTAGGAATGTGCTGTATAATTTTAATTAGTCAGTCATGAAAAAAAGATTTGTATGTGTTGGTATAATATTTCCTATTTACTCAATACTAAGAGAACCGATGGCGAAGAAGTCGTCAAATCATATTAAAAGTACCGGATAAGACACGGATTGATGATCTTTAATCGCACGGTACTTATGGAGGAATTTTTGATGAAAGCAACTGGAATTGTTCGTCGAATTGATGATCTAGGGAGAGTCGTTATTCCAAAGGAGATTCGCCGCACTCTGAGAATCCGTGAGGGCGATCCATTGGAGATTTTCGTTGATCGTGATGGTGAAGTTATTTTGAAGAAGTACTCACCGATTAATGAGCTTGGAGATTTCGCCCGTGAGTATGCAGATGCGCTATATGATACGCTTCACCAGCCTGTATTAATCTGCGATCTCGATATGTATATTGCAGTTGGTGGGGTGCCCAAGAAGGATTTTGTGGAAAAACCAATTAGTTCAATCGTTGAGAAAACAATTAATAATCGTAAGCCGTTTTTACAATCAGTTAGGGGCAATTGTACGTTAATTGACGATGTGTTTGAAGAGGTTGAGTCATATGCTATTGCGCCGATTATTTCAAGTGGTGATTCAATTGGGGCAGTCGTGATGTTTTCCAAAAGCGAGACACTATCCCCTATCGAGATGAAGTCGATTGAAACAGCGGCTAGCTTCTTAGGAAAACAGATGGAAGATTAATTGTAGGTATGAACGGATTTGTTTGGCAGACCAGTGAGAAGACTTTTCGGAGTAGTTAACATGCTCGCGGCAAGGACTCTACTGGTCTATTTGTGTGCGTTCTGTCATCTATGAACCGTACAGCTAGAGAATTGAATTTGAAAGGCGAGAATTCCAATTAGCTGAGGCAAAGCTATCTTACAACTTGCAATGTCTCACATATAGCTAATGCATATCTGCATATTATCTCATTCAAAGTGGTTTGGTCTTTTGATGGAGAACTTGTGGTACTCAATAACAGAAGTTGAGTCGTTGGGTGCATCTTAACAAGCATCTATTATTTGCAATGAATCAGTGCAGTGTGATAAGCAGTTATCCAACATGAGAAAAGACCAGTATTATTTTAAAAAATGGATAGATAAGTAAACCAACATAAAATTAGAACATTTTATTTATGATTTTCGACTTTTTTTGATAATTTCTCTTTCCCAAAACGTATAAAACGATTACCATAGAATTATATTGTTTTGATTGGGGAAGCGAAAGTGAATTTAAGAAGAAGACGAAAAAGAAATAAAAGGTATGAAAATAGTATTTTAATTGCTGCTGTTTGCGTTGTGGCAATTGGCTTGGCTTTTAGTTTTAGTCTCTGGTTTCCGAAAGAGGTGGCAACAGAACCGAGTCCACCGATAGTTGTTGAAGAAGACGAGGAGAAGGAGCGTTCTGCATCTGATTATAGCGTGATGGGGATTGATGTTTCTGCCCACCAAGGCGATATTGATTGGCCAGTCGTCGCTGATGAGGGCGTTGAATTTGCCTACATGAAAGCAACGGAAGGAAAGGATTTTACTGATAAGAAGTTTGCTGAGAATTGGAAAAACGCTCATAAGACAGATATGGCGGTTGGTGCCTATCATTTCCTTAGCTATGAGAATCCGGGGAAAGAGCAGGCAGAGCATTTTATTAATACGGTTCCGAAGGTCGATGGTTCACTGCCGCCAATGATTGACATTGAATTTGAAATCGACACTGTTTTGCCTGATGATGAAGTGACGATTGAAATCATCGGTGACATGATTGAAGAACTAGAAGAATACTACGGTGTAAAGCCTATCCTATATGTGACTTATGAGTCGTATACGCGCTTTATTCAGGGGAACTTTGACGAGTACCCCATTTGGATTGTCGACATTAATAAACCAGTTGACATGCCTGATGATAGTGAGTGGCTATTCTGGCAGTATTCACATACTGGACATTTGAGTGGTATCAACGATGGCAAGTCTGATATTGATTTTGATGTGTATAATGGGACGGCTAAGGATTTTGCTGAAATTGATACTGTCGATAAGTAGTTCATTCTCATGGTTGTCACCGCTTTAAAAGGCTAGCGCTGAGCGGTCAAGATTCGGGATGTAGGAGAAATAGTCAGTGAGCAGTGATATTTATACTAGTAGGTTATTTAAAGGGACGCTTATTCTAACGATCTCAACACTTATTTTGAAGGTGCTGAGTGCATTTTACCGGATTCCATATCAGAATATTGTAGGGGATACGGGGTTTTATGTCTATCAACAAATTTATCCGATTTATGGCGTGATTATGGTGATTTCTTTTTATGGGATTCCACTTGCGGTTTCAAAGTTAATGGTTGATGCTGAATGGTTGGGTGTATCTAGACGAGAGCTCATTTCTGCGTCGATTTTCTGGGTAGCTAGTAGTAGTGCCGTCTGTTTTGGTATTGTCTTCTTGGGTGCGGATACGATTGCCGGTTTGATGAGTGATCAGGCACTCGCGCCATTAATTCGCGTGGTTTCCTTTACTTTTCTGATGATGCCGCTACCGGCTGTTATCCGTGGCTATTATCAAGGGAAACAGCAAATGATTCCAACGGCTTATTCGCAGCTCCTTGAGCAATTGGTGCGCGTTTCGATCATTTTATTGTTGTCGATGTGGCTTGTAAATGCTGGTGCTGATGATTATTTGGTTGGAACTGGTGCAATGGTCGCTGCAGTGGCTGGGAGTCTGGCTTCGCTAGTGCTTTTATTGGTTTATTTACGAAGACATAAGTCATCACTTGCATTGCCTTTGCCGCCCCGTGCGGTACTCCTTGGGGTTGGTCGTTCATTGGTTTTGAATGGTTTTGCTTTTTGTTTGGTTAGTATGTTGTTAGTGTTGTTACAGTTAATGGATTCATTTCAATTGGTTCGTCATTTGCTTGAAAATGGTTATGGCAGTGAAGAGGCAAAGATCACTAAAGGGGTATATGATCGTGGGCAACCGTTACTACAGCTAGGAACGGTGCTAGCAACTTCACTTGCACTATCTGTGGTGCCCTATTTGGTCACTGTTATTAAACAAAATCTTGCTGTGGTGCCCCAGAAGATTCGACTTGCGATGCGCTTCTGCCTTGGCGTAGGCGTTGGAGCAACAGTAGGATTAATATTGATACTGGAACCCGTGAATACGATGCTTTTTGAAAATGCCAATGGATCTGATGTATTAATATGGCTCATGCCAACCATTTTATTTGCTTCGGTAACGATTATTGGTGCTAGTATTCTACAAACACTTGGGGAAGTTTGGAAAGGTGTGCTAGTGGTTCTGGGGGTTGTGTTATTGAAGTTTATTGGGAATAGTCTACTTGTGACCCGCTTTGGTATAACAGGTGCGGCAATGGCGAGCAGTTTTGCAACGCTACTTGGTGCGGTTACTATCTACTTCATGTTGCGTAAAAAAATGGGTGCGCGTCTGTTTACAGTGCATGAGTTATCAAGGCTAATTATTGCCGCTGCTATAATGGGTGTTATACTGATGGTGTATAATGCAATCTTACCGTGGGATTCATCGGACAGAAAGCTTGAGGCCGTACATGCGGTGTCAGCCTCCATACTGGGCGGGGTGGTGTACCTAATTGCCTTGTTTAAACTAGGTTTTTTTCAAGAGGAGGAGCTAGCGTTGCTGCCTTTTTCTAGCCGATTGCAATTCTTATTAAAAAAAGACTAGTAATGTGTTTTAGATTGCTTTAGAAAATGATTAATTTGTAGATAGGTGGATATAGACATGATTAAAATTGTTGGATTAGGTGCTGGTGATTTGGCGCAATTACCACTGGGGGTTTATCGGTTACTGCAGCAGGCGGCGCATATTTATTTACGAACAGATCAGCATCCTGTTGTGGCGGCATTGCAAGAGGAAGGACTTCAGTTTACCAGTTTTGATACGATTTATGAGAAACATGCGCAGTTTGAGGCAGTGTATGATGAAATTGTTGCTTTTCTACTGGCGGAGGAGAAGCGCCATGGAGAAGTCGTTTATGCTGTTCCTGGTCATCCGGTGGTCGCTGAAAGGACGGTTTGCTTGCTACGAGAAAGTGGCGTAATCGTTGAGGTTGTTGGCGGACAGAGCTTTCTTGATGCTACATTCACAGCGGCGGGTTTTGATCCTGTTGAGGGGTTTCAATTGCTGGATGCAACGGCAATGAAGAAAGAGCAAATTCAGGTGACTGGGCATCTGCTGATCACCCAGGTGTATGATCAGTTTTCTGCATCTGCGGTTAAGCTTGTGCTTATGGATAAGTATCCTGATGACTATCAGATTGCGATTATTACCAATGCAGGGATGCCGAATCAGCTAGTGACTAAATGTCCACTATATGAATTAGATCATAACTGGACTGTTGACAATTTAACAACCCTGTATGTCCCGCCAACTAGCCTAGTAATGCGGGAGTTTTGGCAT
Source organism: Caryophanales bacterium (assembly GCA_031554215.1). Classification (GTDB taxonomy): domain Bacteria; phylum Bacillota; class Bacilli; order JARBTR01; family JARBTR01; genus JAVBKE01. The sequence continues at coordinate 616 of JAVBKF010000027.1, read as the reverse complement.
TTACGGAATGTATTTGCGCAGCTACGTAGTCCTGAGGGTTGCCCTTGGGACCGTAAACAAACGCATGACTCTTTGGTTCCGAAAATGATTGAGGAAGTAAATGAATACAGAGAAGCTGTCCAGGAAAATGATGTTGATCATATGATTGAAGAGCTTGGGGATGTGTTGCTCCATGTGATGTTGAGTGCACAGGTTGGCGAGGATGAAGGGATTTTTACAATTGATGATGTCATTGAAGGGATTGCCGAGAAAATGATTCGACGTCATCCACATGTGTTTGGTGATGCCGAGGCAGCTACTGCTGAGGAAGCGCTTGCGCTGTTTTTAGCGGCGAAGGCAGAGGAGAAGCGGTAACAACCGCTAGATGAAAAAGGAGATGTGAATATAATGAGGTTAGATAAATTTTTGAAGGTATCACGGTTAATTAAACGAAGAACAATTGCTAAGGAAGTGGCCGATCAGGGCCGTATAGATGTGAATGAGAAGGCAGCGAAAGCAAGCACGGATGTTAAGGCAGGAGATGTGCTCGCGGTACATTTTGGTGGTAATCGTACGCTTACAGTGCGTATTGATCGGATTGTGGAAACGACAAAGAAAGATGAAGCAGCGGAGATGT
>JAVBKF010000101.1:0-8480 GCA_031554215.1 Caryophanales bacterium | reverse complement strand
GATCGTGAAACAACTGTTGATGGTAATCGAAAAATTCGCGGGCATTCCCCTTTCATAAATCTTTTTCAGACACCCCCTAGCTCAAATAAAAACAAATCTGTTAACATCTTACCAAAGTTCACTTGAAAAATAAACAAAAGGCCACTAGCTACACCACGCCTGATTACCCTCAAAAAAAAAGATTCAGTGACAAAGGTGACTAAAAATGCATCTTCAAGCGAATAAACATTATCCGCCAAGTTTCGACAAAAAGTACGTAGCGAATCCTGTATCATAAAATAGAAAACGATGAAGGGGTTTCTAATATGACACAAGATATGACCAAGTTAAAAGAGAAAATTGCAGCTAAGAAAAAAGAACTACTAGAAATCACTAAGCATCATCGTTTAACTTCGGACGAGGTATTAAAAGTTAGTCACGAGCTCGATACACTTTTGCTAGTCTACCAAAAAAAAATGCGGTAAGCGAGACTTTTTCCTTTGTCAGGTTCCTTCGTTCATGCTACCCTTGGAATGAGGAGCTGAGCACATTGACTTTGAACCAACAAATGATTGATTACCTTGCCTATTTCCATGGAAATCATGATTATTTTCATTGCCATGATATCCTAGAAGAACATTGGAAAACGATTCACCCCATCAACAAACAATCCCCATATGTAGCCTTCATTCAATTAGCCGTTGGCTTCTACCATTATCGTGCCGGAAATCTGGTGGGTGCCAAGAAATTACTCAAGAATGCAATCAAAATTTCTCTCCTACAAGAGCAGGCAATCAATCAGCTAGGCGTAAATCAGATCGCCCTAACCGAATTACTAATGGATTCACTCGCTAGACTAGAGCAAGGAAAGCCATTTCAAAATAGCAATATCCCGATCAGTGACCAAGCCCTTTTATCTGCTTCAAAAGCACAATGCATTGCGCTCCAGATGTCCTGGCAGGATACGGCCACTCCCCCAGAATCAATTCGTTTAAAGCACATTACTCGGGACCGGACCGAGGTCATCGAAACGCGCCAAAAACAATTACTACTGAAAAAACAACAACGAGCTAGCAGTCAAACTGATCCAGGCTCAAATTGAGCTTGTAAGCAATCCGCTACTCAAAACGACCTCACTCATCCAACACAAGCTTCACGCCATAAAGAAAATGCGAACAAGCATCTCATCAACCTGAGAACTGTTCGCATGTATTTTATAATGGTTCGTTACACTTCCATCATTTCTTTTTCTTTTTCTTTTGCCAATTGATCAATCTTCGCAGTATGACTATCTGTCAACTTTTGAATGTCGTCTGCAAATCCTTTTGCTTGGTCCTCAGAAATGTCCCCTGATTTTTCAAGCTTCTTGAGATCATCATTGCCATCACGACGAATATTACGAATGGCAATTTTCGCTTCCTCAGCTGTCTTCTTCACCTGTTTCGCGAGGTCCCGACGCCGCTCTTCTGTCAGCGCAGGAATCACTAAACGAATCACTGTTCCATCATTTGTGGGATTAATCCCTAAGTCAGAGCGCATGATTGCTTTTTCAATTTCCTTTAACGATTCGCGGTCATACGGCTGTATCACAAGCATTCTTGCCTCAGGAATTGAGACACCTGCCAATTGATTAATTGGCGTTTGTGCACCATAATATTCAATTGAGATTCTGTCTAGTAGAGAAGCACTTGCTCGCCCAGCCCGAATACTTGCCAACTCTTTTGTAAAAGATGCAATTGCTTTATCCATTCTACCATTGGTTTGATCAAGAATTTCCTTACTCATTTCAATATCCCCCTTCGATATTAGCCATTACTCTGCAGTAACAACGGTACCGATTTTTTCGCCTAAAACCACACGCTTAATGTTGCCAACTTCCATTAGTGAGAAAACAATTAACGGAATATTGTTATCCATTGATAATGAAGACGCCGTAGAATCCATCACTTCGAGCCCTTCTTGCAGTACTTGCATATATGTAAGTTCATCATACTTCTTAGCTGTTAAATCGATTTTAGGGTCTGCACTGTACACACCATCAACATTATTTTTCGCCATCAGAATGACTTCAGCTTCAATTTCTGCGGCACGGAGTGCAGCTGTTGTATCCGTAGAAAAATAAGGATTCCCTACACCAGCCGCAAAAATGACAATCCGACCTTTTTCTAGATGTCTGATTGCCTTTCTACGGATATAAGGTTCAGCAACTTGACGCATTTCAATCGACGTCATGACACGACAAGGCACGCCTGCAATTTCAAGACAGTCTTGTAAAGCTAAAGCATTCATACATGTTCCAAGCATCCCCATATAGTCTGAGTTTGCTCGGTCCATGCCGAGGCTACTACCAATACGGCCACGCCACAGATTACCACCACCAACGACAATTGCAATCTCAACACCTAAATCAGCAACCTCTTTAATTTGCTGAGCGATGGAATGAATAATTGTTGGCTCGAGTCCAACCCCCTTATCGCCCGCAAGTGCTTCGCCGCTAATTTTTAAAACGACACGTTTATATTGTACTTTTGTCATTACGGTTTCCTCCTATGACTTTCTAAAAAAACACAATTGCATGGCTACAAAATCAATTCTTTCGTACAATGCTGAAAATCGAAACTCCAAACATGTAAGAGAATTCATCCATGAGTCAGGGCAATTGTGTTCAGGGTTTGTTTAATCTTTCTTCAGTTGATTCATAACTTCTTCCGCAAAGTTTTCTTGGCGTTTCTCAATTCCTTCGCCAACTTCAAGGCGAACAAATTCACGTACAGAACCACCAGTTGATTTTGCAAATGCCTCTACTTTTTGGTCTGGATTTTTGACAAAAGTTTGGTCTAATAGACAAACTTCTTCACAGTATTTGCTTAGGCGTCCAACAACCATTTTCTCAACAATTGCAGCTGGCTTTCCTTCATTTAGCGCCTGCTCAGTTAAGATATGCTTCTCATGCTCAAGTTCTTCTTGTGGAATTTCAGCACGTGTCACATATTTTGGATTGATCGCAGCAATATGCATAGAGATATCACGCGCTGCTGCCTCGTCAGTTGAACCAGCAAGAACTGTCAACACTGAAATACGACCGCCCATATGGATGTATGCACCAAACGCATCACCAGCAGTTTTTTCAATCACTTGGAATCGTCTAAGCGTTAAACGCTCACCAATTTTTGCAATTGCAGCGTTGATGTGCTCATCAATTGAAGCACCGTTTGCCATTTTCTGCGTTGCTAATACTTCAAGACCCGCTGGTTTAGCTGTCAATAAATGCTCACCAATTTCTTTTACAAGCAATTGGAATCCTTCATTTTTGGCAACAAAATCAGTTTCTGAATTTACTTCAAAGATAACGGCTGTATTGCCACTTACCATCACACTTGTTAAACCTTCTGCAGCGATACGATCAGATTTCTTTGCTGCCTTCGCAATGCCTTTTTCACGAAGGTAGTCAAAAGCTGCATCGAAATTACCATCAGTTTCTTTTAATGCATTTTTGCAGTCCATCATGCCTGCACCAGTTTTATCACGGAGTTCTTTTACCATTTGTGCTGTAATTTCCATTGTTCTATTTCCTCCTCTAATTTGTCCCAGAAAAAAAGGGTGACAAAAGGTAGGTTCCTTCTATCACCTTTTTTACGGTCATTTATTTAAGCATTCTCGATTGTTTCTGTTACTGGCTCTGCCTCTACTTGTGCTTCTGGAGCGGCTACAGCTTCTACAGCTACAGGCGCTTCTTCTACTACAGGTGCAGCATCAGTTGCAACAAAGTCATCCTCAGAGTAATCTTCGCCTTGTCTTCCTTCGATGACTGCATCCGCTAGTTTCATCGCAATTAATTTAACTGCACGAATCGCATCATCATTTGAAGGAATTACATAGTCGATCTCATCTGGATCACAGTTTGTATAAAACATTGATACTATCGGAATATTTAATTTATGCGCCTCAGCTACTGCGATACGCTCTTTACGAGGATCAACAATAAACATAGCGTCAGGAACTCTCTTCATATCTTTAATTCCAGAAAGGAACTTTTCGAGTTTAGCTTTTTCTTTTTTCAGTAAGATAACTTCTTTCTTCGGAAGTACTTCAAAAGTGCCATCTGTTTCCATTTTCTCAATGTTCTTCAGTTGGGTTACACGCTTTTGAATTGTGCCAAAGTTTGTTAATGTACCACCCAACCAGCGTTGGTTTACGTAATACATTTCGATACGTGAAGCTTCTTCTCTCATTGCTTCTTGTGCTTGCTTCTTCGTTCCAACGAAAAGGATTGTCCCACCATTTGCTGCTAGGTCACGTACATAGTTATACGCCTCATCCATTTTCTTTACTGTTTTCTGTAAATCAATAATGTAAATTCCGTTCCGTTCCGTGAAGATGTATTTCTTCATCTTCGGGTTCCAACGGCGTGTTTGGTGTCCGAAATGTACACCTGCTTCAAGCAATTGCTTCATTGAAATGACTGCCATTTTTGTTTCCTCCTATGGTTTGTGATCATTTAGCAATTTACTAAATGTCCCTCCGCTACAATCAGCTTTATGTAGTTACAATCCCTTACGAATAGCACCTTCTACAAAAATCATGTAACGTGTGTAATACACCATTTCATAATATAGCACATTTATCTTGCTATAGGCAAGTGGTTTCGGGGGATTTATTTATTTTGACCTTTCCACGTGGATTGACACAGACGTTTTCTTTCCTGTAAAACGACGAATGATTGCGTTAAAAAAATGAAGCACCACTCCAAGTTTGGAAGCATGCCTCATTTTTTCGGTGTGACTGATGACAATTAAATCATACCATTTTAGACCGTTTGAGCGCTTCTAATTCCTCAAGGAAACTCGGATTTAAAATACGAATGTAAGTCCCTTTCATCCCCAGTGAACGTGATTCGATGACGCCTGCACTCTCGAGTTTACGGAGTGCGTTGACGATCACTGAACGTGTGATACCAACCCGATCAGCAATTTTAGAAGCAACGAGTAACCCTTCGGTTCCATCTAATTCTTCAAAGATGTGTTCAATTGCCTCAAGTTCGCTAAAGGACAGTGAACTAATCGCCATTTGAACAACGGCCTTTCTTCTTGTTTCTTGCTCAGTTTCCTCAGCACGCTCACGAAGAATCTCCATTCCAACGACCGTAGCCCCATATTCAGCAAGAATCAGATCATCATCTTCAAATGTGCCTTGGAAACGATTGAGTAGCAAGGACCCTAAGCGTTCACCACTACCGACAATCGGCACTACGGTGCTGAGAGCGTTCTTAAATAGCTCTTTATTTTCAACGGGCACTACGCTGAGCTCGCTGTCAACCGTGAGATTGGAAGAAGTTTGACGCACTGTCATCAAATTTTCATTGTATTCAATCGGAAACTGTCTGTCTTCAAGCATCCTTTTTAACCGATCGTTTTCAATGCTCCTACTAATGTGAAAACCCAAAACTTTCCCCTTTTTGGACAAAATATAAATATTCGCATCAATCACTTCTGACAAGCAATCTGCCATTTCCTTGAAATTCACTTGTTTAGCGCCTGTTTGCTGTAACATTGCATTAATTGTTCTTGTTTTTGCAAGAAGATTCATGTTTAAGGCTCCCTTTTTATGTTTATTTATAAACAATTGATTTACTGAAATTGTCAACGTCCCGAATCCGATCGTCTACTGATTGATCCGTTCTGGTAAACGAGCTCTGCATTGTTAGAGAATAAATTGACTTAAATCTCTATTCTTCGAAATTGTTCCAAGTTTATCATCAACATATTGGGGCGTTATACTAACCTCACTCAGTGAAATTTCAGATGCTTCAAAGGAGAGGTCTTCTAGTAATTTTTCAAGCATTGTATGCAGGCGACGAGCACCAATATCGTCAGTATCTTGATTCACATCAAAGGCGATTTGTGCGATTTTCTTAATTGCATCATCTGTAAACTCTATATCAATTCCTTCTGTCCCAAGCAATGCCTTGTACTGTTTCAGTAGTGCATTATTCGGCTCAACCAAAATACGATAGAAATCATCAGCTGTTAATTTCTGCAGTTCAACCCGTATTGGAAAACGCCCCTGGAGTTCAGGAATTAAATTAGATGGTTTTGAAATATGGAAAGCGCCTGCTGCGATAAACAAAATAAAATCTGTCTTCACCGGACCGTACTTTGTCGTAACTGTCGATCCCTCAACAATTGGCAAAATATCTCGTTGTACACCTTCACGTGACACATCTGCCGAGGACTTTCCACTACCATTGCTAGCAATTTTGTCGATTTCATCTAGGAAGACAATCCCATTTTGCTCTGCTAAATGAACGGCAGTTTGGGTTACATCATCCATGTCAATCATTTTTTGTGCTTCTTCTTTGGTTAAGGCTACTCTCGCTTTTGCGACGGATATTTTTCTTTTCTTCTTTTTCTTTGGCATCAAGCTACTGAGTGCTTCTTGCATACCACCCATTTGCTCCATACCTGCTCCGCCAAGCATATCGAGGACTGGCGCTGCTTCTTCAACTTCAATTGTGACCATTTGATCCTCTAGTTCACCTTGAGAGAGCTTCTGTCTGATTGTATCGCGTCTACTGTGGATTTTTTCCTGTTCATCTTTGCTGTCAGCTGATACTGGGGCTTGTTGTCCACCGGTGTTACCGCCAAATAACATTTCAAAAGGGTTTTTGTTTCCTGCTTGCTTTTTCATTGAGGGTACGAGTAATTTAACCAATCTTTCGTTGGCTGCTTCTTCGGCTCTGTCATGAACCTCTAGCGTTTTCAGGTCTTTCACCATGCGCACAGCATTTTCTACTAAATCACGAATGATTGATTCCACGTCACGTCCTACGTACCCAACTTCTGTGAATTTCGTTGCCTCTACTTTGATAAATGGTGCATTGACAATGGAGGCAATTCGGCGTGCAATCTCTGTTTTCCCAACACCCGTTGCGCCAATCATCAAAATATTTTTCGGGATAATTTCTTCACGAATCTTCTCATCTAAGAGATTCCGACGATAACGATTTCGTAATGCGACAGCAACAGCTCGCTTCGCATCTTTTTGACCAATAATATACTGGTCTAGTTTTTCAACGATTTCTCGTGGTGATAGATTCTCAATTTTCGCTTGCATACTTCATCAGCTCCTTTTAGTTTTTTTATAGTTCTTCTACGATAATATTTGCATTTGTGTAAACACAGATTTCTGAAGCAATTGTCAGTGATGAGAAGGCAATCTCTTTTGCTGTTAAATGATCACCAGCATATCTTTTTAGTGCCCGGCCTGCAGACAGGGCATAATTTCCACCTGACCCAATCGCAAGAATACCATCATCAGGCTCAATGACTTCACCAGTCCCAGAAATCAGTAGTAGGTTTTCTGCATCCATAACAATCAATAATGCTTCTAGTTTGTGAAGAATTTTATCTCCACGCCATTGTTTCGCTAGCTCTACAGCAGCTCTTTCAAGATTTCCATTATATTCGTTTAACTTTCCTTCAAACATCTCGAAAAGAGTGAATGCATCTGCTACTGATCCAGCAAACCCTGCAATCACTTTATTACCAAACAAACGACGAATCTTTCTTGCTGTGTGTTTCATCACGACAGCATTGCCAAATGTTACTTGACCGTCACCAGCAATTGCCCGTTTGCCATTATGTTCAACTGCAAAAATCGTTGTTGCATGAAATTGTTCCAATTTATTACCTCCAGGGTATTTACTCTTGTTTGTCCGCTCATTATTTTTTAATTTACATGATAACTTAACTGAAAATGTCACTCGTCACGACTTAGCTCTCGGATGTGCATTTTGATAGACCGACTTCAACCGATCTTTCGTGACATGGGTATAGATTTGTGTTGACGATATCTGAGCGTGACCAAGTAATTCTTGAACAGAACGTAAATCTGCACCATTGTTCAACATATGTGTCGCAAAACTATGCCGTAACATATGTGGATGCAGTTTCGATGTCGCCGAGACATCATTGATTCGTTTGTTGAGGATATACCGTACACCTCGGTCTGTCAGTGGTGTTCCCTTTTCATTGATAAATAAAAAGGGATGTCCATTCTTTGTCTTCTTCATAATCGTAATGCGGGTTGTATCAATATACGCCTTCATTGCCTGCGTACAATGATTACCAAATGGTACATACCGATCTTTCTTCCCTTTTCCGTGAACAAGCACGACACCGAGTGATAGATTGATATCATTCATCCGAATCGCGACACATTCACTTACCCGAATACCGGTACTATAAAGGAGTTCTAACAATGCTAAATCTCGTTTTCCTAGAGGCGTTTCATTCTGGATAGACTGAAACAATTCCTCCATCTCTTTTTCATACAAAAAACGGGGTAAGCGTTTTTCTTGCTTTGGGATAGACAGGAGAAGAAAAGGGTTTTCCTCAATCTGTTTTTCACGAATTAAGAACTTGTAGAAACTTCTTAAACATGACACCTTCCTGCTTAAACTCTTTCTTGACAGTTGCTTATTCGTCAAAACTGTCAAATAC
>JAVBKF010000063.1:0-4767 GCA_031554215.1 Caryophanales bacterium | reverse complement strand
GTGATTTTATATGCTTTACTTCCTCATCGTGACAGTATTGTTTCTTTGGCAGTTTCACTTTAAAAAAGAAAAGCACTACATCTTTAAGATAGTAGTGCAACTTCTTTCCGTCTGGCTGTAATTTCATCAAATACTTTGAAGTTAAATACGGCACGCCTCCGTAGATTACTATATTCATTCCATTGATCACGTCACCTATTAATCCGATTGGTTTTTTGAAGAATACCAATAGAATAGTGAGAGTGAATGCAAAAATTACTATCTTCGCTAAGGGAAATGGATTTTGTAAAACCAGTTTTTGCGAAAATTTCTGAACGGTATATGGCGTGTCGTACACTTCTTTATAGTTGAATAATTCTTTTGCCATTACACGTCAATTCCGATCAGTTTTAGTCCAGCTTTCATCATGTCAACTAGTACCGTTGGGTCACCGATAAAGATCAAAACTGCTGTTCCGACTGCCGCAAAGAATGCTGCTTCTCCAAACTTTCGCTTTGCGAGAAATACGCATGCCACGATAATCATGACGATAAACACAACTGCACTTGCTTGGTCTTGGATATAAGTCTTGGCTCCCTCTACATCAGGTAAATCTGCTGGTGCTGCATAAATCATTTTTTCAAACATATTATTTTCCTCCCTTTGAATGCGTTAATTTATCGACGTAATATTTTCCGTCTTTTTTTACTAGTTCTAACGTCATGCTTTCCGTGTGTTTTACATCACTCGCTTTTTCTCTAAAAACCACATCCGCAAATACACAAACCGTTTTACCATCCATATACATTTCTTGAGTACTAGATTCGAAAACATACACGCCACCCAAGGCTTCTGGCTCATTCATCATGTATGCCATATCTTCTACACCAGAATCTGCATACTTAGTGAAGAATTCTTGTAAGAATACCTCCACCTCGGATGCAACTGAATACGTCACTTCTTCAAGTCCTGCTACATCCTGTTTAACAGATGGCAAATCTGTCATATTGCTTGTCACAGTAGTGAAATACGGATCATCAACTACTGAAAATGCTCCGTTCTTTTCTTCATAAGGAATATTTAACTGAGAAGTCACAGTTGCAGTTGCTGCAGCTACATTTTCGTATGCCACAATATACTGAGCTACTTTGACACCATCAATTTCTTCCAATCTGTATAAATCAAAAGATTTTAATAGGCGAGTATTTTGATTCGCAAATGTTTCTGGTTCAATTCCTTTTGCATAAAAGTTATTTAATGTCTCTGTCCTAGCTTGAAATAGCTCTGGCGTGTTTGGCACGTTCATGTATGCTTGAACAAATCCATTCAAATAAATCTCTAGGCTTGGGTCATACGCTGGGCTATCATTTGTTTTTGTTTTAGATTCTAACTGTGCCATTTCTTTTGATAATTCTTTATTTTGATTGATCGCAGTTCCTGCTTTCATAAAGGCTAGTACACCACTTAAGGCGACACAGACGATTAAAAACCACAGTACTTTTCGCATCAGCTTATTGTTTCTTGCTTTTGGAATCGTTTGCTTTTCTTTGACCTCTCGTTTGAACTTCTTTGAATTAAACATTCTTGACACCTCCCTCTTTTGTTTTTAACCAATCAAAAAAAGACTCTACCCTTCTGTATACTGGGTAAAAGTCTTTTGAAGATTTATATAGTTTTGTGTGATGCCATCCATTTTTGCCGTAGGTTCTTTTATAGAATTCCCATCTCCCATTGTAGTTCTCTACGAATAGATAACTTCGCTCTGTTAAAGTGCAATAGTATATCTCATTTGGGATTCCTACGACCATTCCAAGTTCTTTCATCAGATCATTATGATCTTTTTTTCTATAGCATTTGGATAAAACCTCCTGACATTCATTGATCTCAAATTCATAGACTGTTCCATCTTCAAATTCATACACCCTTTGCATGATTTCTCCTGTTTCTTTTTCAATTATTGTAGTATAGAAACAGTTTCCTTTTTTTCGTATGATTGATTTCAGCATAACGTACTTGAGTCTGTGACCAGCCCTATTCCTAATGTAACAAATCCCTTTTTACAGAATCGTTCATCAATTAAAATAGTCGTTATTTTTACATGCGTAACTCTTCCTGTTGATGTACCCATTAAAGTACGCTCCCCAAGCACTAGTACGTCTCCCAACTTATAGTCCCTGTCATTCTTTCTTACCTCAAACCTTTTGATTCCATCAATGATTTGTTGGAAAAAAGATTGTTCTATTTTCAATATGTGGTGGTCTTGTTGCACCTAATCACCTTCTTTGTATTTTCTTGTTATCCCATCACTGATTTAAGTTCAAAGGATTCCCACTCGCCGTTAGGCAGGTTCAAACGTGGGTTTGAACTACACAATAGGGTCTTGGGTCTGGCATTTTGTCAACTCCTTAAATTCCCTTCGGTCAGATATTTACCGTTGACAAACAGTTTATATCTGCTTTAATCTCTTTTTTCAATTACATTAAGGACTTGGCATTCCACAATAAAGGAATCTGTTGTAATATAGAGTTTATTATTAGTCTTATTCTTTATTTTGTTTTTTTGTCTTTTTTTCTCATGTTTTTGAGTCTCATACGCCATATACCATATAGAGAGCCATAAAAAACCTATGATTAAAGTTGCATTTCTTAAAAAAAACCAAATTTCTATCACAAACACCTCCAAGGAGCGTAAACATTTCTGATCTTGCTGACTCTGCCTTCCTTACGTTAGCTCTAATTACACCATATCTTTTTGCCTCTTTATTACTTTTTGCTGGTTTAAAAATGGAGGAAGAGCCTTAATGAAAAAGCTCTCCCTCTTATTTTTATTCCACTAATAAACTTGTGTTTCTTTCTTCTTTTCCTTTGACTTTCTGATTGACATCACAATCATTGTGATTGTTGCGATACTTAAGATTGTGATGAATACCCATGCTCCAGCTGAGTAATCTCCTGTCATTGGAGCTTGTGGCGTAGCTTTCGGTACTGGCTTAGGTAGTGGTTTATTGTGCATGACTACTTTTGTTACTTCACCATCTTTTACTTCAAAGGTGATTGTCTCGGTGTTGAGTTCATACCCAGCGTTTGGAATCGTTTCAGTTAGGGTATAGACACCTTCTTTGAGTTTGAATGTTTTTGATTCAGTCGTAGATACCCATGTCTCATCGACACCTTCACCTTTGATGTTCAGGGTTGCTCCTGGTAGTTCTTCACTGCCACCGACTTCTTTCTTGCTAATTTCGGCTTCACCTTGTTTTAGGTCATTTTTGATGATTAATTCATTATTGTTCTCAAGGTCGACTGCCTCACCTTTAGAATTTGTTACTGTGATACCATCTTTCGTGACAGAGATGTTCCAGACTTCGTTTGAAAGAACATAATCATCTGAACTTGTTTTGATCTCTTTGAGTTCGTATTCCCCAACGTATAATTCTAACTCAACCGTGCTACCCTCACCGATAGTAACCGTTTGGACAAGTTCACCATTTTGATAAAGACCGAATTCTGCACCTGCTGCATTTGCCTCGTAATGAGAAGTCCATTCTTCCCCCTGTTGGTCTAGTACTTCATTCATCTTTTTAATAACTAGCTTTTCTTTATGCAGTTCGTTAATGATAGGATTCATTTCTTCATCAGCATAAATATCTACTGTTACAATTGGATCATTATTTTCTGGCTTGAATGAGAAGTCATATTCTTTCTCGTTTAAATTGTGGCTATCTCCAGCGTTTAGTTCCTTCACATAATAATTACCTGCAGGGAACTTTTGTTCTACTTCCGCAATACCATTTTCAGTTGTTGTGACAGCAAGTAATCCATTCGCTGGAACAACTTCCTCATCATCTACTTTGATTGCATTGCGTGTGAATACACCGAACACTTTATCATTTGATGGCACTGTTGTTACAACAGGTTTTCCATCTTCGTATTTTATAGATTCGTCTTCTTTGTGCGTTAGAATCTGAAGTTCTTGCAAGTTGTTTTCTGCTTTAATTGAGGTAGAAGTAAGTTCTACTTCTTGTCCTGCGTATTTAAGTTCAAACGGAATTGGCGTTGAATCAACCACATAGCCAACTGGTGCTTTTGTTTCAACTGCATTGTACTTTCCTAAGTACAATTCTGGTGATTTTAATTGACCTTTTGAATTAGTTGTTCCATGTCCAACTACTTCACCTTTTTTAGCACGCACTGTTCCATCACCTGTAGTGATATCTTCTGCGGCTACAAAGTCAAATTCTGTTCCAGCAAGTGGCTTTTGATTATATCTAAGGTTATAGATCGTACCATATTCACTGTACATTTTTGGCGATGATGCACCAACTAAAGTATCACCAGTTTTGTTTAATGTTGCGATACCTTTTTGCGCTTTATTACCGAACTCTACGGTAATCATTCCGTTTTCTTGATTTTCCTCGTTTACCGAGAATTTTAAAGGCTCTTTATCCAGCACATAACCACTTGGTGCTGAAAGTTCGTACAACTCATAGTCACCGTGTGCTAAAGGCAACGGCAGAATCAATTCGCCTTGATTATTCGTTTTGAATTCATCAAGCGTTACTTGGGTTGGATAATTGACCGTTTGTGTTACCCACTTGCCTGTTTGAAGGTCTTTTACTTTAAATGTTGTATCACTTGAAAGAATAGATTTTCCTGTCTCTTCGTCAATCTTCACGATCTTAACAAGTGATTTGAATTTGGCATTGACCATGTTATAGTAATAGGTTTTGCCATCTTCACTAACATTTACTTCAAAATCGCCAACTTTAATCATGCCAGCTGGTGTTTTTGT
>JAVBKF010000239.1:0-4969 GCA_031554215.1 Caryophanales bacterium | reverse complement strand
CCAATACGAGAATTTAATAGCACCATGAAAAAGAAAATGGCCAGTCTGACTGATGATATCAGACTGGTCTATTTTAGTCTTTCTTCAAGATAGTATCAAGCACTTAGAGGATGTAACAATAGAAGTGCTAACCAAATTCTTACGCCTAGTGAGCCATAGGGCATGTTCAACCCTAATCCTTGACTTGGTAGCAAGTGATGAGGATTTTGAAAAGGAGTACCAATTAATAGCAAAAACAGCCTTCACAGATAATAAACCACTAAAAAGGAGCCGGGTGCTATGATATCATGATTTATCCTTTATTCTAGTTTACATAATATATATTATAGGAAGTTGTAAATTAGCCATAAAAAAAGCCACTAGTTGTCAGCTAGTCGGCTAGCTATGAGCTCTTTCATCTTTTCATAGTGATAAGTACTTATTTTGATTGATTATGCCATCGCCATCTCAGAAAACATTGTCTCAATGTTATGTGCATCTTCATTTGAGCGACAAATTAATAAAATCGTGTCATCGCCACAAATGTTACCCAGAATGGACTCGTAATCTAAATTATCAATCAGGACACCAATGGCATCTGCGTTACCTGGTAACGTCTTTAGAATCACTAAATTATTCGCTGAGTTTACACCGACTAGAACATCTGTCACGAGTCTCTTGAGCCTAGATGATGGATTGTATTTATGATCTGCTGGCAAACAATACTTATAGCTCCCGTCATTAAGCGCAATTTTCACAAGTAGCAATTCCTTAATATCTCGAGATATCGTTGCCTGAGTTACGTCTAAACCCAACTCACGCAGACGACGAACAATTTCATCCTGCGTACCAATTGACTGCTTAGCAATCAGTTCTCTAATTTTCATTTGTCGTTGACCTTTATTCATGTTTATCTTCCTTTCAGATGAAACCCAAATCATGTCAGATCTCGGTGGTGAATACCTGCTTGTCCATCAAAAAAAAATAGTCCAAAATTCATGTATTTTCACCATACACACGCACGTCTACTCATTCGTATCCGAGCCTCGATATATGTACAGTTTACCATGACTTCTGGACTAAATGAATCTTTATTTGGAATTTTTTATTTGGTTCTATCACTTACTAACACAGTTTATAAAATCGAAATTTTTCCCATCACCATTAGAATCACGGCTGTGACAGCTAAAGCAACCAGTACAATGGCACTGATCAATTCTGCTGGTGTAAATATTTTTTCTTTGCGTTCAATTTTTGTGTAGAGATACATGAAAATACCAACTGCGTACAGAACCATTACTGCCATGAAATAGTTCAGCCCTGCTGCGAACAACAACCACACTGAATAAATCAATGCAACGATACAGATGGCCATCGACCGCCCCCTGCCCTTTCCGTCCTCAAATGTTTCCCTTGTAAATACAAGCTTTGAAGCGTAGAGAGCACTTGAAAGATAAGGAATAATCAGTGCAGCTGTGGCAATTGCGTATAATGTTGAGTAGGTACTTTCTGAAAAAATTGACATGATAATAAATATCTGTGACAGGGTTGTTGTTAAATAGATGGAACCAGCCGCAGAGCCGTTGCTATTTTCTTTTGCACAGAATTTAGGAAATAATTTGTCTTTGCTTGCTTGATAAGGGATTTCAGCTGCAATCAATGTCCACCCGAGTAATGCGCCAATCACCGAGATAATCACACCAATGTTAATCATTGTTGCCGCCCAAGGACCAACCATTTCTTCTAATAAATAAGCCATTGACGGTGCTTCTAGTCCTGCTAATTGTGCGTGTTCCATTGCACCTAGACTGAGTATTGAAACAAGAACATACAATGTTAAAGTGGCAATAATCCCAATAACCGTCGCCTTTCCGACATCCGCCATATGCTTAGCTTTGCTTGAGAGAACACTGACACCTTCTACACCAACGAACACCCAAAGCGTGATGAGCATTGTTCCCTTCACCTGACTAAGAACGCTGCCCATATCAAGGCCTTTACCCCAAAAGTCAAATGTGAAATAATCCAAATTAAACAGTAAAATAGCGATGATGATAAACACAAGAATTGGAATTAATTTGCATACCGTCGTCACTAAGTTGACAAAAGCAGCATTCTTGATTCCACCAACGATTAGAAAATTATATAACCACAGAAGCACAGTCGCTGTTATATACGTTTGCGGCTCATTAAAATGGCTGAATGTTGGAAAGAAATAGCTGAGCGAATCAAATAAAATTACATAGAATGCAACGTTAGCAAGAATCGCACTGAGCCAATACCCCCATCCAATTGTAAATCCGGTAAATTCACCAAATCCTTGCCGGGCGTATCCATAGATACCGCCTTCAATTTCTGGTTTTCTCTGTGCTAGCATCTGGAAAATGAGTGCTAAAGAAATAATACCAACACCTGTTATCACCCAACCAATAATAATTCCACCAGCACTTGACACGGCAGCCATTTCACCAGGAAGACCAAACACACCGGTTCCGATCATTGAACCGATTGAAAGCGCTACAAGTGACCATAGGCCAATTTTATTATCTTTCTCCAAAATTTTCCCTCCTACTTTCCCTCATCTAGAATGTCTTCTAGCAAATCAGCATCAATATTTCCGCCAGTCACAACTAAAGCAACCTCGTGGTTTACAAATAAGGTGGGGTGCTCCATTAAAGCTGCAACAACCGATGCAGCGCCCGGTTCTGCTACTACTTTCTCTTTGTGTAGAAGCCATTTAACTGCTTTTTTAATGGATTTCTCGCTTACCAAGACAATTTCATCAATACAGTGATCTGCCATACTATAGGGGAGCTCCAAAATACCACCAATCAGGGAGTCACAGATACTGCTTTCAGATGGGTACTCAGTGTAACAAGTTTCATCCTGAAGCGAATGATAAAAAGCAGGACACGCCTCGGTTTGTACGCCGA
The DNA here is from genome assembly GCA_031554215.1 of Caryophanales bacterium. Classification (GTDB taxonomy): domain Bacteria; phylum Bacillota; class Bacilli; order JARBTR01; family JARBTR01; genus JAVBKE01. The sequence continues at coordinate 2,057 of JAVBKF010000239.1, read as the reverse complement.
TTACTCTGATGTTTTCATTATGGCTTTTTACGGCGATCCCTATTCCAGTAATAACACCACCCCCGCCAATTGGGACAACAATCGTATCAATTGCTGGATTTTGTTCGATGATTTCAAGTCCAATTGTTCCTTGCCCTGCAATGACTTCGGGATCACCGGAAGAATCCACATAAATATAGTTGTTTTCCGCTACCTCACGGACAACAGCTTGGTGTGTTTCATCATAATTCTTTCCTACTAAATGAACGTGTGCGCCATAATGGCGAATTGTCTCTACTTTTGCTGCTGGTGCAGTTTCAGGAACAAAGACATGAATCCGGTCAATGCCAGTCAGTTGCCCTGCATAACTAAGCCCACATCCATGGTTTCCCGACGAAGATGCAATCACACCGATGTCTCTTTCAGCTTCAGTTAGGGACAGTAACTTATTCAGTGCACCCCTAATTTTAAATGCCTTCAATTTTTGTTGGCACTCCAGTTTTAGATAGACTGGCATCTGATCTGTGCTAAGTGTGCGCGCATACTCAAGTGGCGTTTTGTAGATTAAGTCCTTGATTCTTGTATGGGCAACTAGCACATCTTCTATTGACACATGTTCCATTACAAAGCTCCTCTTTCTATGTAAAAGAACTATACCCTTAGAAAGGTATAGTTCTTTTTTTGGCATGATTATCCTAAGCTAAGTGCCATTATGGCCTTAATTGTATGCATACGGTTTTCTGCTTCATCAAACACAACTGAATGTTTGCTACGGAATACTTCATCAGTCACTTCCATTGCATCAATTCCGTGCTCTTTTTGAATTTCCCGTCCTACTTGCGTTTCAAGATCGTGGAACGCTGGTAAACAGTGCATGAACAATGTGTCAGGTTTACCTGTTTGATCCATCATCTTTTTGTTGACTTGGTAAGGAAGAAGCAATTTAATTCTTTCAGCATATTGGTCTTCTTCGCCCATTGATACCCAAACATCAGTGTAAATAACATCAGCGTCTTTAACAGCTTCTGCTACATTATCAGTGATCGTGATCTTTGCACCAGATTCTTTAGCGATACGATTTGCATCATCAATGATTGCTTTCTCTGGGAACAATGATTTTGGAGACAACAAACGGACATCCATACCCATTTTCGCACAACCGATTAACAATGAGTTACCCATATTGTTACGCGCATCACCGGCATATACAAACTTGATGTTTTTCAGTGTTCCTTTATGCTCTTGGATTGTCATTAAATCTGCAAAGATTTGTGTTGGGTGCCATTTGTCAGTTAGACCATTCCAGACTGGTACACCAGAGTGTTCAGCAAGTCCGCCAACTACTTCATCACTGAATCCACGGAACTCAATCCCATCAAACATACGACCAAGTACTTTCGCTGTATCTTCAACAGATTCTTTTTTACCGAACTGAATGTCGTTTTTACCAAGATACTCAGGGTGTGCACCTAAATCAATACAAGCAACTGTAAAGGCACAACGTGTTCTGGTTGAGGGCTTTTCAAAAAGCAGTGCAATGTTTTTGCCTTCGAGTACGCGGTGCGGAACACCTGCATATTTCAGTTTCTTATACTCAATTGCAGTGTCAACAACGAATTGAATTTCTTTTGCAGTGTAGTCGTTCAGTGAAAGTAAGTGACGATTAGAAATATTGAATCCCATAGGTAATTTCTCCTTTTAAATTGTTTTTTTTAGGTGCGATTACAGATTGTCACGGTTAATCGGCATACTCATACAACGAGGACCCCCACGACCACGAGACAACTCAGATGACAGCACTTCAATAACTTCAACGCCGTATGATCTAAGCACTGAGTTTGAAACATAGTTACGATTATACGTGACAACAACACCTGGTGCGATTGCTAGCGTATTTGATCCATCATTCCACTGTTCACGAGCAGCTGCGATTGGATCGCCACCACCACAAGGGATTAACGCAACATCTTTTAGCTTTAAGACATCTTTCAGTGTCGCAAAAAGATCTGTTTTTCTGGTAATCGTGCATGTGCCTTTTTCTTTACCTTTTTCAAGGATGTAAATGTTCATTGAACCAT
>JAVBKF010000008.1:0-8285 GCA_031554215.1 Caryophanales bacterium | reverse complement strand
TTTTTTTGTTGTTTTTATGCTTTCAAAGACTATTAGACCATATAATCTAATTTATAACAACCGTTTTCTTGAAATGTTTAAGCGTATATAAATTGCAACTTTAATTCCCTACCATCATCTACCAGTTCCGCAGAAAGCGCTAAAACCATTTGATTTGACGTTTTATACCCAAAGATTCTTCTTGGATAGTGATTCATCCAATGCTCAATTCGTTTGATTTCTTTCGCTGTGAAAAGCTCAATTTTACTTCCCTTAGGAATGAAACGTCTAATGAGCTTGTTGTTCACCTCATTACTTCCTCGCTCCCATGAACTGTAGGGATGAGCATAATAACACGTTGTTCTAAGTAGGTTTTTCTTTAAACAGGAGTTCTCAATGCCCTGTTGAATGACGGATTCTTCTCTGTTATCCATTGTGATGCTTTTGAATAGCTTTGTGAAATGTTGCTTATGGTTCCGTTCGAGCTTATCAAGCACTTGAATCACACATGCTTGTTTTTTTGCCTTTACATCTCTTGGCGCGTGCTTCTTTCTGTCAGAACGAGTAGGGCCGCCTTTCCGCTACCAACTACACAATCCATTTCCCAGTGTCCATAGACTTTTCGTGTATCAATTTCTTCTGCTCGCTCTTCAACACTGCGTCCATTTCAATTGTTTAGCGCAACTTTCGGCACATGATGATGTTGTCGCTTTTGATCATTCTTTTTTACTGGTAAGTCTTTATTACTGATGGTGATGAACACGTTTTGATCAATATAATTGTACAGATATTGGTTTGAAATATTCACCCTTGCTCTTTGATCTCGCCTATTACAGCGTCTGGTAAGTAGTTGTCTTCACCAATCTTTTTTTCAATGTCTGTGGCAAGCTTGTGATCATACCCAATTTTTAGTTGTCTTCCTTTATTTGCGCCTCGCTCACCATACACACGTTGACCAGCGTCAGCACAATATTTCTTTCGCTCGTCTAACTGGCTATCTAGCTGTATCACAGAACCTTGCTTGACTTCTCTTTCTATCGTTCGGCGATCTCGGCCGAGTTGGTCTGCTACTTCTTATGGTGTCTTTCCCAAGTCCAGCAAGGCTTCAATTTTATATCGTTCACGCTCATTTATTTGTTTCGATTTCTGCTTTTTTGCGGTATTATTTTTTTGACCCATCTTGTTCACTCCAGTCGCTTAGTGCCGCAACTTTAGTGTTACTGATTTGAACGATGATGAGGTCTTTTTTATGCGCATGCATACTCTTCTCCTCTGTGTTTACTAATCTTTTAATGGTTTGTGGTGTGGAGGTCAAGAGGATGAGCTCAACGGCTCTTGATGCCCATACCACGATCCATTACTCTTTTTCAGCACATAAAGATCTTTCTTGGGCAATTCATTTTACAACTTACCACAACTTACCCCTTAAAAAAGTTGTTTGAAAAAGTGTTGACATTCCAAACATACTCTTTTCGTTGTAACAATATAAACACCTCACTTTATCGATATTATAGAAAAATCCTTTAAATTCCGGCAATAATTAAAGTAAAATAGCATTTCTCTCAAATAGAAAGAGCCGCCTAATTTTTCATTGTAGGCGGCTCCATTTATATTGTGTTTTACAATTAAATTACCCTTGAGGAATAGCACTTTCATCCATGTACGCAATTTCCCATAAGTGTCCATCAAGATCTTCAAAACTACCAACAAGCATCCAACCGTGGTCTTGCATATCATTGGATTTCTTTCCTCCAGCTGCTATCGCTTTGTCTACCAGGCTCATAACCTCTTCTCTACTAGTGGCAGATAGGCAAATGATCACCTCGTTTGATTTTTTCGCATCTGCTATTTCTTTCGTTGTAAATGTACTGTAATGGCTCTCTTGAAGAAGCATAACCTTTACTTGCTCACTGATTATCATACACAATGCCTTTTCATCACTAAATTGTGTATTAAATTCAAAACCAAGATTTCCAAAGAATTCTTTTGTTTTGTTTACATCCTTAATTGGTAAATTAATAAATGTTGTTCTTGTCATTACGATCCCTCTTTCATTATTTTTGGATGCCACAGTATTTCCTCTTTATCGGTCACCCTATTTATAAACCATAAGTCATTACTTTACCATATTTTTTACCCTTCGTACATTCCGATCTTTAATAAGCGCTTACTCTTGGTCAGTTACCCACATCCATTTAATATCCTTGATCCAGTAGAAAAAACGCATAAAATTAACAATTTATTTATCAGTTTTACTTAATCTCCTTAGTCATTTACACCTTTGAACAATCATGCGACAAATCTATTCGATATAGCGGCATGATGTGTTAAGCCATCAAACCCCACGAAAAGTTCACCCTGTTTATCTAAGTCATGCTCGTTGATAACAGGAGCGTACTTAGAACAGTTACATGGACAATCTTGTATTTCTTGTTTTTCATCAAGATTTCATCTATCCACTCATTTTTCAGATACTTTAGCTCGGTGCTAATTTCAAACGTAAGTAAAACCATTTCCTATCCCAAATCATCAATAACGATTATTTTTCTAATTTTATCGTACACCTAGTCATCAAGTGGGTAAATGCCTGTCAGTAAACCTTTTCTTTTATTATAGAAAATGTCAAATAAAACGACAGCAAAATGAGTACGACACTTACTAGCCGTTCGTCCTAAATGTTAAAAAACAGCAGGCATTCGATTTTTCATCATATAAACCGCTACAATTTCACTTCCTCTCACATCCCTACCAAAACCAAAAAGCACAGAACAAAATCATCCTGTGCCCTCACAATGGTAGAAACAAAAAAGCACTAATCGAAAGAAATCACCCTACTACAGATGTTCTTTCTCTAACACCTTATTATGCCACCTTGCCAGCAGCAAATAAGAAAGGATTGATCCAACTAACAAGCAAGCCAAATCAGCTTGCGAATCCCACATGTCCCCCTGCGTAGCAAGAAATTGTTTTGAAAAAAGACTGCCAAGTGTAACAATGTGAGCGAGCCACTCAACAATTTCATAGACAGCACCTATTGCCATCACCATTGAAATTGAAATAAGTGCGAGCCCTTTGCCTTTTATTAACCCAGTCTTCCGCAATAGAATCTCGCGTATCACGATGACACAAAGTCCTTTCATAAAGTGACCAAAACGATCATAATAATTGCGGTCTAAATGAAAGTGATCCTGCAACCACTCAGTAGGCGGCACATCTGCATAGGTATAGTGTCCACCAATCATCATCAAAACCACCAAGAAAACGATAATGGCATAAGACATAGTCGAGAGTCTAAACTTGTTATAAAGGATTATCGCGATAGCAACAATCACAAGCCCTGGCGATACTTCCGCTAGCCAAGTCCAGTAGGCAGAAGGCCTAATCACAGACCATAGCAATACTGCAATGAATATCATCAATAATAGAAGATGGGTTTTCATAGTCCGCTTCATCGTCATCAATCACCTTCTCTATTGTAGAAATACAATGATGTTAGCACCAGGAAATTCCTAATACAAATGATCGTTTTCCTGTTTCATTTAGACGCCATTCAGACGCATGGATCATCTGAGCAAATTGCAGTGTCAGCCTCATAGGTTCCACAAATGGTTCCCACAAAACAAAAGTGTTTATTCACTAACATGCCCTTTGTCATCAAAATCATACACTCACCCCGGTTCTCACCCTAGCGTTTAGATCATTAAAAATCCAAGCAAAAAAGAACCTGCTAAAAATATTAGCAAGTTCCTTTCGTATTAACGAACCATCTGTCCTTTTAATTACTTAGCTGGCGGTTGTTGTGGCGGGAAGTAGGCATTCGTTGCATGTGTTTTCTTCACATCTTGCGTCTCTTCATCCCCAACAGCTTTCTTCGCCTTCTCAATTTCGGCATTTAATTCATCAATATTAACGCCTTTCTTCACTAATTCTTCCGTGGCAATTTGAATCGCTGCATTGGATTCATTTGAAGAAATAAGTAAATTCTCCATACTTCCTTGCGGATCATGGAATCCAGTTGAGTTCTCAGCAGCACAGTAATCCCAGAACCATTGACCTTTTCTAACATGCTCTTGCGCCTCTGCAATCTTCGCAGGATCACAACCAGATGTAATCATTTTATTCACATAATAATGCGCTGTTGCTGAAATGTCTTCGGCTTCATCAAGCGCTGTTTTGTAGGTTGTTTGAATTTCTTCAACCCGATTCTTTCGTTCTTCCAAATCGTCTGGATGACATTGTCCACAAGAGGTTTCCATTGTTTTCAGCGGCGACTGCCAGTGATGAGAAGAGAACTTCTTACCATCTTCTGCTTTCTCGTATGGCATATGGCAATCGGCGCAGGAGACACCTGCCTCGCCATGCGTCCCTTCCATAAACGTTTCAAAATCAGGATGTTGCGCCTTTACCACTGGTGTTCCAGAAACATTTTGTACCCAGTCTTTTTCAAATCCACTCTCTTTAGCCGTTGTTTGATAGTATTCATACATATCGGCAGCTTTGAATCCATTATCCCATGGGAATGTTACTTCTGAATTCTCCGGTGCAAAATAATACTCCGAATGACATTGTCCGCAAACATAACTACGCATGTCATTCTGATTTGCTTTTGTTACATCAACGCCTTGGGCAGCCATCCCCTCGATGAAACTCGGACGTGTAACGCGGAGATCCATTGTTTCAGGATCGTGACAATCAGAACAGCCGATTGGAGAGTGACCCATTTCTTCAGCTTTCGGATAAATTTCCGTTTTGAAATTACCGCTATAGAAATCATCACCCATTGACTCAATCATCTGTGGAACCGCTGTTGACTTACAAGTTAAGCAAGCCCCAGTTGATTTCTCGTTAATCCGCTGAACCGTCGTAATATCTTCAAGTGCATAAGAGTGCCCTCTGTCTTCATTGTACTCTGTAGCAAATCCATATCCGTTGAACAAAATTGGCAGCAAAGGCTCCTTTTCATCGACAAATTTACTTGTATCTGTCGAACCGGCATACGTTGTATCTGTCATTTCGCTATTTTCTTGATAACTTGCATATTGTAATGGAAATAGTTTCTTAAATGCTTCATTACTAATTTCATCCGCCGAAAGCCCTGTTTTCTCTGGCGTTCCAGATGCTTTCTCATCATTACTACAGCCCACTGAGAGTACAGAAATGAGTACCGCAGCGAGTACAACACTAAAAAACTGGTATTTCTTCATTAGTAAATCCCCTCCTTGTTCTGATTCAACTCGCCAGATTTAGGCTGCTCGTCCATGTCCGCACGACTATGCGGGGTAGTTCCATGAGCAACAGAAACATGACATTCGACACAATCCTCTTTAGACTGATGGTTCACATCATTGACAGTGTTTTGGTGACAAGAAATACAATTCTCTTTAATAATTTCCTTTGTCTCTTCCTTCGCTTCAATATTGACAGGAATCTTATCCTCAGCGATTGTATTGTAATAGAGATGTCCAGTTCCAACCTTTGCTTTAAAAATAGCATGAGAAACTAGGTTTCCCTCAGGCATATGACAGTCATTACAATCTAAATTAGAATGGGTTGACTGTTCAAATGATGCGGTAACTGGCTCCATGATGTGACAGCTACTACAGAACTCAGGCGAATCCATATAAGCCATGCCCTTTTCAACACTAACTAAAAGCAGGATACCAATCAATATCCCACCAGAAATGTATCTGGTCTTCTTTGATGTGATGAATCTCTTAAACATCGTTATTCTCCCCCTCTTGAAGTCTTCCCCAGATAAAAGACAAAATGCCTCCACGATTATTGTAGCAGGTGAGTCATGATTCCACTGTAATGTTCTTCACACTTTTGCCTGCCAACAATGACGACTCAGAAAATGATGCTAGATGACCTGTTTACAGGGACTTGTTACAGTACCTTTTTGACAGAGTCCTACATCTCTATCATAGCACCAACTAGCACAGATGAAATCAGGTATTTTACGTAATCTACCAAAGGAAAAACCGTAGTGTTAAGAAGCGCCTGACCCTCTCAAATTAAGCGCCTAGTGAACGTTTGAACACAGCAATCTTCAGTACAGAAACAACTTCCAGCCCTGTTAATTGAGTACCCCGCCGAAAAAGCATACTAAAAGCAATTAAAGCTAGATTCATTCTAATTTCAATTGCTTTAAATGGAGCAATATTTCGGACGTTTACCACATTTGAAGTAAAAATTACTCATAATCGTTTCATTTTCAAGACTGACATCTAAAAAGCCTGTTGATGCATTCAAAGCTTTGTGCCATTCCTTTTTCAATTCCTTGTGTGTAGAACCATTTTGAGAAACTGGATCCTGCAAAGCATATACAGACTTTCTTCTTCAATGTGGTTGTTTCCATGACCCTTTTATCCGCCAACTACTGCTTTAATCACCATCCATCTCTCCTTTCCGCATAACATATCCAAGGCATGAATATCCCAATACGGAATTGCTGTAGCTAATGAAAATCTTACGCTTTCTGCAGGGAGGCCCTGAACCTTACCGGGTAATAAAAAAAAACTGTGTAAAGCCTTCAAAATCCAGAAGCCTACGCAGTTCCTCATTTTAAAAATCTTGCCCAAACCGAAACCGAATCGAGAGTACTGATTGATTTGTTTCGCAATTCAGTTCAACACGTCCATTTATCTGCCTTGCCATCGTTGCCAAATCAGAAAACACTTCCTCCGCCAAATCAAAGTATTGATTGATCTCAAATAAGAGACTGAAATATTCTTCCGATGTCGACTCACTGTAGAATTTCACTTTTACATCATTCGTGTTATAAATAGTCTCCAAAATACGGTCGACTAGTGTAATCAACTGAGCTTGCTGATCATCTTTAATCCTTGTAATCCGTTGATCAAGCAAAAACATCTCTAAATCGCCACGATACTTTTCCTGAGCAGAAGCAAAAAAGTGAGATAGTAGGTGACTTTCTTCAAGTTCCGTTCGGGGCGGGTCAACCTGATTCCCTTGCATTAAGAAGTTCGCTAGCATTTCAGCCGCCACTGTCTCTAAACACGATATATCCTGCCCAGTAAACTGCCGCTGGTGCCTTGTTCCAGCCAATAAAACCCCCATCAATTGTCCATTGAAAAACAAAGGTGTCGCCATCATCGATTTCAACTCTTCAACAAAAAGTAGCGGGTATTCGATTGCTGTCTCAGCCATTTCATTCGGAAAATCAGTAATCATAACAGTGCGTTTCAATTGGAGCCCCTTGCCGCAAATCCCCTTATCGTTTCGTATCACGATGTTGCTATAGCGATTGTTTAGAGACCCTTTGGCAATACGCCAGCGCATTTCTAAATTAATCGCATCATACAGTGCGATCGCTGTGAAATCTGCTGTAAACGTCCGCTTCATATCTTCAAGCTGTTCACTGAGCGCACCCTTGAGCATATTTTTTTGTCTAAACAATGCACTCACCTCTCATTTTTCTTTCTATCCTACCAAATAGCACACAAAATGAATCTCATATTCATTCCTGCTATCCTTCCAAAAGACCCCTTTTCAGAGCGAATTGAACTAGGTCACGCCTTGTTGATAAATTTAACTTCTCCATAATTCTGGCCTTATGTGTCTCTACAGTTCGAGGACTAATGGTCAGCAGCTCTCCAGCTTCTTTATTCGTATAACCCTTTGCCACCAAGCTGAAAATTTCCTTTTCCCGCTCGGATAACAACTCAAATGTATCTTCATGATGCTCCCCTTGATCATTCAACAAATGCTCAATCACTTTTTTCTGCGCTGCAGGGTATAAATAGGCTTGTCCTGAATGAACCTGCCTAATGGCTGTAACGAGCTCCAGGCCAAGTGATGTTTTCAGCAAATAACCAGATGCACCAACCTTCAGTGCTCTAAATAATGAGTTCTGGTCATCTTGCATCGACAGAATCAGCACTTTGATCATCGGATAATGTTGCACCAGTTCGCTTGTAGTTGGCAGTCCATCTCGTCCATTCGGCATGCTGAGATCCATAATGACCACATCCGGCATTGTGTGCGGGATTTTCTGTAATGCTTCATTACCTTCGGCCGCTTCACCAATCACCGTAATATCATCAAATGTGCTCAGTAATGAATTTAACCCTTCACGGACAACCGCATGGTCATCCACTAAAAAAACCTTTATCTTCACAAGTGCCTCCTAACTAGTTTCATCACAAACCATCGTGCTACTAGTGCTTTGATAAGGAAGTGTTACTTGAACGAGTGTACCTGTTCCGAGTTCAGAGGAAATATGAAACTCACCATTTAATAATTTAGCCCGTTCCTCCATGCTGTAAATTCCTACACCCATCCTA
>JAVBKF010000057.1:0-2880 GCA_031554215.1 Caryophanales bacterium | reverse complement strand
CATCGTTGACGATGACTACTGCGTTACTATCCTTGTAGGGCCATAACGCTATTGCTGCATTGTAGTGGTATAATGAAATACCATCGGTCCAAAACACTCCTTTGCGAAGAGAACGACGCTCTCGCCACGCTACGACTACTTCTTGTCCGGCCTTGGCTAATGATCTCATTGTGTCCTCCTGGTCTGCAATTGACCTTATAACCCAGAAAGCCCCGTACTGGTGTGTACGGGGCTATTGGCTAGATGCTCGGTGATATAGTGTATGGCGCTAGATAGACCTCTTCGACACCGTTGGCGGTGTATAGTTCGCTAAAGTGCATGAGCTTCTCGGCTGCTATAGCCGCCACCGAGCCGCCTGGAAAGCCTTGCCGTGTTAGTTTGTCATTGGCTGCTATTATAGCTATATCCTGAGCTTCTTGGGTTTTATGAGCTTTTACGTGCCATATGTCAACATTTACTCTTGTATAGAACTTGCTACAAGCATGAGTCACAACAAGCCAATTGAACTGTTCAGGTTCTGTCATGGCTGCTACTAGCTTGTCCAAGTGTTCTACAAGCACTGGGGCACCAAGGACGTGTGGACGATCAGATTGATCCATTGTTTTAGTTCCTTTGCTATAGCCACCTTCGTGGTGGTAGTTGGTGATTGGTTGTTAGTCGTTGGTAGCATCCCAGAGTTGTTGGGCTTGGTCTGCAATCGACTTGGGTACTAGGCGAATGCCACAGAACGTGTGGACTTGATTGAACCGGACTAGAAGGGCAGTGAGCTGCCTGCATTCTACACAGTAGCCGCGCTCACCATTGGCGATGGCCTGGTGGTAGTGGTCTGTTCGGAGATCGGCCCAAGCGTCTAGCACCTCTTCTTTCTCGGTGTATTCCTCGAACACGTTGTTAGTCTCCTTACTTGTTATTCCATTGGAACAGGTTGGAAGGAGCGTTTAGCTCCTTATGTGTACCTTCGTAAATGATGTGGATGGCTGCTGCTGGGCGCGTTTCTGGCGACTTGCGATACTCTTCACCATCTGAGCCTCTGTATTCGAGTATGTAGCGATCAACGAACCGGCGAGCATCTTGTCGCGAACGAACATGCTCCTCCGTTCGGATGATGCGGACGAACTTGAGTGTTAGATCGGCGGGAGCTTTGTAGATGGCTTGCTGTTTCCGGGTGAGTTTCATAACCCTAGATCCTTCTTGAATAACGAGCGCATGAACTGGCTCGAAGGGAGGCCGTATTGCTGCGGATTGTAGTTTGGGAGAAGATGACGGCGGTTCGTATTCCACATCAAATGAACGTCTTGAAACCATTGTGCGGGAACGTTGAAAAAACGCTGAGCAACATACATGCTTTGCTTTTTGTAAGTTCCCTCATTGTAGTAGCACCATCGCAAGGGCAATTCCATGAACAAGGCTGCTTGCCAATAGGCTGCCCAAAACCGATTATTGTGCGCTGCTTCGTGGCCTACGAGCCAATGGCAAGCTTCGTGTACTACGGTGCAGAAGGCATCTACCTTACACGCTCCTTGCGTGATGGCTATTGAACAGGTGCCATCGTATCGGCCGGCGTTGCCTAGCGCATGATACGTGGTGCCTGTTGTACGATGGGCCTTCGAGGAGCGTTGCCAACGTAACTCTGGGAGCGGTTGGTTGGGCTTGTATTCGTCGCCCATGATGGCTAGGACCACGTTCGCCCACTCTGGAGCGTGTCCTGGCCGCCGTTGTTTGGTGGTCTGGTCGGTCATGCTTGTTTCTCCAAGCTATAAATTGGGAAGGCTGCTAAGATGGCCTTCTAACCCAAAAAGCCCCATACCAGGCTTGTAGGCTAGGTATGGGGCTGTTGGCTAGGCAAAGCTGAAAGTGATGTGCTTTGTCTGCTTAGTTAGTTGAGTAAGTATCCGGTCGCATACTGCACGGTCGCTGCCATTGGCTGCCGCTACGAACTGCTCAGGCTTGCCATCGGCACCAGGACGATTGAGATAGTAGCCACACCAATCGACGTTGGTGGAATGTAGACTGTTGGCTAGTCGGTAGGCTACAGCAGCTACAATGATTGGCTCATTGTTGATGGTACGAACGAATACAGTTATGCGTGAGGGTACGGTGCGCCAGATATAGGCGCTTGGGTATTCTTCGATTGGGTTGCCACGTCGCGTCCAATTGGTTTTGGTTTGGTTGATTAGCTCGGTAATGAGCCGTTCGCCTAGCGTGCGGGCCTGGTCCTGGAGCTGTCGCTTGTTCAGGGTGTCTCCTATTACGTTGCAACGCAACGCGTTCTATAACCCAGAAAGCCCCATACCGTGTGGTATGGGGCTGTTGGTTGGTTCTGGTTGGTTCTGGTTGGTTTGGTGATTATTGTTGGCTATAGGCTAGGGGGTTGATTGCTTTGGCTTGCTTGGGGTAGCGCCTAGGGTGCAAGCGGCAAATCCAGATGATCCATTCAATCATCTTGGCTTTATTCTGCATCCAGCTAGCCGCGACCTCTGCATCCTCGAAATAGGATTGAGGTACGATGGTAGTGGTGAGTTGAGTGACCGTTGCCTTGGTATGGGAATGTAACCAGACATACAGCTTGAAGTCTGCTTCTGGTAGTCGTCCGGCTGGTGTGATGTATTCCACTTGCCCGTAGTCTGCTACTACGCGCTCGAACCGACCGCGACGTTGTTTGGTCTTGGTTGCCGACAGCAATGTTGCTTGATGGCTCATTGTATTCTCCTTGCACGTTCGTGCCTTATAACCCAGAAAGCCTCCTAACATTCGTTAGGAGGCTGTGGGATGGTGGATTACGGGGTTGCACACCCCCTGCGTGGCTTGGGGCTATTTCCTACAGGCGAGGGGCTAGACGCTCGCTGCTATGAGGCACATATTGCAATGGGTTGCTGTACC
>JAVBKF010000110.1:0-2786 GCA_031554215.1 Caryophanales bacterium | reverse complement strand
ATGTAGTTCACCTTCAATGACAACTTCTTGTTTGTCCGTACCAACGACCGAGATATCTTGATCACTGGCGGTAATGACGACGTGTTCAATGGCTTGATCCGCCGGAATTGGGATTGTTTGGTCAAGTTCGTATGTCGATTGATTCAGACTGAAATGGAGTTCCTCCGCAGCCGCACTGACCGCATTTACACCAATTGATGTCGTTGTGATGATCACTAAGAAGAGTATCGCAAGCCAGTGAAAGCGTAATTTTTCATCCGGACGTTTAAAGTGAAGAAAAAGAATTTCTGCACCTAATAGGATACAGGTGACCGGCCATGCAAAAAGAAATAGCTTCGTTAAATGAAGATCATAAAATTGCTGGATAAACCACAGTAAACCAATCGCAATCAGTAGAATACCGGATGTGATTGCGCCAACTTTCCATGTACGCATTTTACTTCACCGCACTTTCTGTATTGTTTTCCTTGCTGTCGGTTGATTTCTCGCTCGCTTCAATCGTATGAATTACCTCAGTTTGAGCTGTATTGTCGCCGTTTTTATCCGCCATTCTTGTTGATTTGACTGTTGATTTTTTCTCTCCACGAAGCAACTTAATGCCGAGAAAGATCAAGACAACTACGAGAATGAGTTCTTCAAATGGGAAGATACTGAGAAAGTCCATTCCATAATGGTTAGCCAATCCCTCGATAATCGTTTTAAAGAACATTAAAATCCCAAGTAGGATGAGCCCCCAACCGATCCACTTCTTTTTAAACCCATTCCATCTGTAGTCACCATGTATCAGCACTGCCCACTCAATGAGCGGCTCGTCCCATATTTGCTCTCCTTCTACTTTCTTACGATAAGATTGCAAGGCATCGAAATAGGCATAGAAAACGAGTACGGGTGTGAAAACCATTAGCCCTGGGAGCCCGATATTGGTGAAAAAGATTGCGCCCCAGAATAATAGCATCAGTTGAACCCCTCGATTCATGAGGCCTAGGCACATTTGTCCGAGACCTGGCATCAGTGCCAAGATGTATACCCATTTAGTTGGTTTTTTCATTTTATATCTCCTCCATTATTCCAATTAATTGTTATGCTTCCTAAGAGGGAGCCATTTTCTTTGATCGTTGTTTCAACTTCTTCCATCCCAGTGGCAACAGAATGAATGGCTTTTTCTGATTTTTCTTGGACAATATCGGATGCATTAAAAACGCTAAAAAGAATTGCCGCTGTAGCAGCTAGTCCGAAATTTACAACGTTTTTCCATTTGCTCGCGCGAGGTGTTCGGGAGACGGTAGGCGCTGATTCGGCAATCTTTTTCATCACCTGATCGGTTAGATCAATACTAGAGGAGACTGAGGGTTGTTGCCATTCCATCAGTAGTTCCTGAATCAATAAGGTCTGTTTTTGACAGGGCTCGCACACGGATAAATGTTGTTTTACTTTCATGCTATGTTCTGTGTTCAGTAGGTTGTTCACATAATCAGTCATTTCTTCTTCTCTAAGATGAATCATTGTCTTGTCTCCTTTCTTCCAGCCTTTAGTAGCTTTTTTGCGCGATACAATCTAGATTCAACCGTTTTTTCAGCAATGCCGAGTTTATAGGCGATTTCTTTGTATGAATATTGATTTACATAGTAGTACTGAATCATATCTCGATAACGTGGTGGTAACTCGTTTAGTTGCGCCATGACGAGTGCCCGTTCAGTCTTCTTTATTAAAGCAGATTCTGGTGTGTCAAATTGGTGCATATACTCATTTTCCTCAAGCACTACAGTCGGTGGTGGTGCTTTTCGCTTATAATCGAGTGCCTTATTCATTGCGACCCTGTATAGCCATGTTGAGAAGGTTGAATGGTGTTTGTAGCTGTGCAGTGAACGATAGATTTGCAGGAAAATATCTTGCGTAATATCTTCAGCATCCTTTTCATGCCGAGAAACCTTATAAGCTATCGCGTAAACGCGTGTTTGATAACGAGTAACAATTTCACGAAAGTGCTCTGTTTCACCATTGAGTACTCTTTTAACTAGTTGTTCATCTGCCTCCACTGCATCACCACCTTCAAACATTTAGACGCAGGCAAAATAGAAAACCCTGCATTTTTTTATAAAAAATTTTTCTAAGTTATTTTAGCACTAGTGTGTGGAGTCGCTAGGGTTGTGCTGTAAAGAAATAGTATAACATGAGAATTGTAAATCAAACGGGAAAAGGTCATGCGGCGATTTTGGGTGTTTCGTAGAAGGTGCTCATAGATAGAATGGCTGATGAGTTATCATGGGGGGCGGCGCATAGTGAAGATTCTGTTTGTGTTTTGTATTCCACCGAAGAGTGGTTTTGTTCTGTATACAGAGGGGGGGATTACTAGGCACTTTGCATATGAAGATTGTTTTCTTTCCAACTGATAAATACTATCTCGCTTCGGCTCGGGAACGCCTACGCCCTATCTGTTGTAAGGACACTTTCATCTCGTGCTTGGGCAGCTTCATAGTAATACAAGCTTCTTGCTAACTGGAGGACTTTACACAATGCTGATACTGAGTATTTGTTATCGTTATTCTTGATTACATTTACTTTCGTCCCATGATCAGCGCTGCTTGCTTTAAAACGTCTACCTCCATTGCTAACTGCTGGTTCATTTTACGCAGTCTTATTAGCTCCTGTTCTTCTGGTGTTCTGTTATCTTTTTCTTTGAATGAGCTTGTTGCTTCTGACTGCTTTATCCACTTATCAAACGCAGATGGCGTCAAGCTGTATTCCTTAATTAGATCGCTTTTTCTTTTCCCATTCTGGTACAGCTG
>JAVBKF010000232.1:0-3306 GCA_031554215.1 Caryophanales bacterium | reverse complement strand
ACAACTGGGCGCGGATTGACGGCACCGCGATCATATTCGGCGGCGGTGCTGGTCCCAAATACGGCGGCCCGGTGGGTACGATCTACGTCGATGAGTGGCGCACCTACACACCAGCGATCACCTCTGGGTCGGGAACGTTGGGCGCAGCCACTGGCGCGGGCCGGTTCAAGCTGTGGAATGACAGTTGCGAAGTCAACATCAGGGCCACGATCACGACGAACGGGACCGGCGCTACTGATATCCGCGCCAGCCTTCCCATAGCGTCAGGCGCCTCGGCATTGCCAACACCAGGTTATGGCCGCGCCGACGTCGTTTCGGGAAAACAGGTGCAAGGCATGATCGGTGTTGCGGCCTCCACGATGGTGCTGACCAACTACGACAACACATACCCAGGCGCGACCGGCGAAGCGATAACGGCAAGTGCGACCTATCAGGTTGATCTGAAGCAATGACCGGCGACGACTTCATCGCCTGCTCGATGCCGCGCAGCCTACACCTGATCGCCGGGAAACCCAAGGGCGAGCGGTCAGGAAGGTGTGGCGCGCCAATCAGCCCGCGCGGGGGCTGCGAGTAATGCCGTATTATCCATCAGACGGGATATTGGATCTCGCCGCTGCGTATGGTGTCGTTCCTGCCAACAAGGGGGGCACTGGAATCACCACTTATGCCGTGGGGGATTTCATCTATGCGAGCAGCGCAACCGCACTGTCGAGACTCGCAATCGGGACGAATAACTACGTCCTGACGAGCAACGGCACTTTACCAGTCTGGACCCAGAATACCGGCACCGGCAATGTCGCGCGGGCAACCCTGCCGCAGTTCACCTCAACGATTGGCGTTGGCGTAGCGGCATCCGCGTCGGGTTCGGGCGTATCCTTCCCGGCCACGCAGTCGCCCAGCACCGATGCCAATACGCTGGACGATTACGAGGAAGGCACATGGACGCCGGTTGTCACCGCGGCCTCCGGAACGATCACCGCCTACACGGCATCAGGAAGCTACACCAAGGTTGGGCGGCAGGTTCACGCCACGATACAGATTGCCATCACCAACAATGGCACTGGCGCCGGCAGCGTTAACGCAACGCTCCCGTTTACCGCCGCTGCGCCATATTTCACCGGCTGCGGGCGTGAGATCGCCAGCACGGGCAAGGCATTGCAGGGCCTGATTGCCGGTTCGACAGCCTCCGTGCTGATTTACAACTACGACAACAGTTACCCCGGCGGCACGGGTTTCACGATCATCATGGCAGTCAGTTATTATGTTTAAAACCGCTGAAGAATTTGTTCGCCTGTTCCAAGAGCGAGCAGGCTTGGACGCTGACGGCATTCCGGGCAACGACACGCTGGCCAAGTTGGATGTTGTGTTGCCGCCGCGGCTTCACGCCCTCGCCGATCCGGCAGGGTTTTTTGCTATGGTGCGCAAGATCACCGGTTCGCTTGATCAGGTTCAGGTCTCGACGCTCAACCGGTTGCTGGCTGGCGCGGCACATTGGCCGATGGGCTGGCTGGCCTACGGCTTAGCGACTGCATGGCATGAGGCCAAGTTGAGGCCAATTCATGAAATTGGCAGCGATGCCTACCTGTCGAAATACGACACCGGCTCACTAGCTAAGGCGCTGGGCAACACCCCAGAGGCGGACGGCGACGGCATCAAGTATGCCGGTCGGGGTCTTTCCCAACTTACGGGCCGCACTAATTACACCAATGCCGGCAAGTTCCTCGGCATTGATCTGCTGGCCAATCCTGACAAGGCACTTGAGCCGGACATTGCTGCGCGCATTCTCATTTGGGGCATGGAAACCGGCGCGTTCACCAGCAAGAAGCTCAGCGACTACATCAGTGATCGCGGCACGCCAGAGGGCTTCAAGGCGGCGCGCAGGATCATCAATGGGACGGACAAACAGGACCTGATTGCAGGCTATGCCGAGCGGTTCCGTGATGCGCTCGATGCCGGGGGCTGGGCATGATTTTTCACAGCGACATAAACGGGGCGCGTAATGGGTGAACAGGGTTCCTACGGTATTGCCGCGCTTATTCTAGGCGCGTTTGGCATTGCTGTCCCGATGCCCAATTTTGTGGGCGGGATGATTGTGGCGCTTGGCTGCAGTTTTGCCGTGATGGCGATGCGCCCGATGGAAAAGCGCCGCACGGTAGCCCTGACGCTGCTTATGGGAACGCTGGCCAGCGTAATTGCCGCCATGCTGCACAAGACCACGGGCGACCTGTGGGTCTGGGGCTCAATCCCCATGCAGGCCCAGATGGGTTTGGCCGGCGCACTTAGCCAGGCCGTGTTTGAACTGGTCGCCGCGCGCGGGGGCGCGCTTGTCGGGAAGGTAGCGGATCAGGTTCTTCCGGGGGCGGAAGGAGAATGACATGTCACTAGACAGCATCATCCATCTTATCACCGCAATGCTCTATGGGGCCTTGGCATGGCTCCTGTGGTGGCAGGCAATGCCGTCGGTGATCGCAGCGCGCGGCCGGATGCAGGGCATGGGCCCGTGGTGCATGGGCATGGCAATGGCCTGCTTCGTCAGCGGGCGGCTCGACATGGCGTTCGACGGAGATCCTGTCCGGTGGACGTTCACCGCGGGCGACGTGTTCCTGATGGCGGCAGGCGTGCTGTGGCTGAGCCGATCACGGCAACTTGGCTGCCATCGCTGGAACAGCAATCATGGATGAAGCCCTGTTCCGCAAAGCCCTGACGGTTGGCCTCTGCATGTTCGCCTGCCTGCTAATGCTTGCCGTCGTAGGATGCGCTGACTTGGTGGGGCTGACATGATTGCGATGCTGAAAAAGCCCATCGCGTGGCTTGTCGTGGCTATCCTAGCTTTGCTGGCGATCTGGTGGGCGTACGGCGCGATAACAGGCCGATACCGAACCGAAGCCAATCTAGGGCGCAATCAGGCAGACGCGGCCCTTGAGAGCGGCAAGGATGCCGTGGGCACCGTTGGAACGGTCGGAGAGAACGCCTCGGAAAGCGACAAAATCACTCAGGAGAACCGCGATGCCATCAAGTCTGCACCGGGCGCGAATGCTTCGGTTGATCCCGTGTTGCGCGATACTGGCCTTGCCAGCCTGTGCCGGCGGCGTTCCTATTCTCAGCGCCCAGAGTGCGTGCAGTTCCTTACTCCCCGCTGAGTGGAAGGAAGGCGTGCCTGGCGCCGATCTGCCAACGGGGAATACGGTTGGCGACTGGATTGCATTCGGGGACGCACAGACCGCGCAACTGGACAAATCGAACGACCGCTACGTCAGCGCCATTGGTATCGTGGAAAGATGCGAGGCCCGCGATAAGCAGGCGGTC
>JAVBKF010000004.1:0-4142 GCA_031554215.1 Caryophanales bacterium | reverse complement strand
CTTGAAGATTTTCTTCTACTTGTCTGCACCAAGCACGTCCGTACTGGGCTGATAGCACATCTTCATTTTCAACATACGAGCTTAGTAACATGATTATTGTCAAATTGAACAGCACTACAGTGAGCACATACTTTTCTATTTTAGTCGCCAATTGTTCACTTGCTTGATGGCAAGAAGACGATATAGTAGAGTGAGAACGATCATGTATCCTATCATCTTGAGCTTTACTCGTCCTCCTTTCATGTTCACATAATGACCGCAGTGGACGAGAACCACGTTGCGATGGAGAAAACCTAAATATGCACTCCCCTCATGACTACAAAACATTTCCATTAATCATTTTCCTTTATTTTTTATTTTTTTCTTACATCTATAAACGTTTTCTATTTTAGCTAAATTTACGCTTGTTTATCGCTGAAACTGCTTGATTACAGTAGATAATAAAGGCATAATTACCTTTAAAACTATTTATCGTCTATTTTCCGTAAATGAATTTCTATCACTAAAATTACTTGCATTTTTGTTCATTAAAATAAATAATGAGCATACATGTTTTCAGACAAAAGGAATGCGATTTTTTCATTCGCTCCTTTCGTTAGACAATTAAGAACGGAGTTGAGTTTGATGAAAAAAAGAAGCTTTATAGGGCTATTACTAATACTAATGCTGTTTATGACCGCTTGTTCTAGCGGGAAAGTAACGACATCAAGTGAATCAAGTCCTAGCTCATCTGAGGAAGAACCAGCAAAAACGGATACGACAGTCGACCCTACAATAGCGGCGACTGCCTTTATTGATGTCATGCTCCTTGGTAAGGAAAATAGCAACTTCGAGCAGAGTTTGACGATTGACAAGGACACTGCTGCGGCAACAATTCAGGAACAAATGAACGATGAATTTCCTTTAAACGATTTAATAGAAGCTCATCAAGAGGCTTTTTTAGAGAAATTCATTGCTGCCCAAAGTAAACAATCGTCGGTTAGCGTCGAACTTGTCTCAAATAAGGGCGGAAAAGCACAGGTTTCCGTCACGCCTACAGTCATCACACTTAGCGCGTTAAACCAAAATATCAAGACGTTGAAAATGGAGTCCTCAGGTAATACAAAAATGTACAATTTCGAGGCCATCGGCGATTATTTACTGACAAACTTTGATCGTGTTATTGGTGATGCAGTACCAGTTACTGGGGAGGCGATCCCTCTGGTACTCACTTCCGATAACGGAAAATGGGCCGTTGACCTCGCAGTAGCTGAGAATGCGGATTTTGTTGATAAATTCTATGGCGTTTATGGTGAACAAATACCGTAAGAATGGGATAGTAACCTTGGGCAAATGAGGGATCAATAAACAACAAATTACTCACTGTTTAAATTGCATAATATGAAACCCGAAAATTTATTTTATTTGAAAAATAGCTTAAAGCGCGATAAACAGTTCATTTTTGTATTGCACAATACTTGCGAAAAATGTAAAATCATCATATGAACACTTTACCGCATCAAACATTTTGTCTGATATGAGAAGGTTGGGGAAAGTACATGTCTGGATATTTTTCAATAACGTTTAGTTTTAAACAAAGTCGTATCACAGATGGGTTTATATCTGATCTCTATCAAAAAGTCACTGAGGTATTTCCTTTTGAATCTGGATATTTTGATAACGAACAGCTTAGTTATGAAGCGATTGTATTATGGAACCAAGAGCAGTTAGCCTGTGAAGATGAGCCCGATTTCAAACAAGTACTCTTTCAATCAAATCACTACACCCAGTTAAGGGGAATTTTGTATCATTCTGAGGAGGGCGTGGAATTTGAATTGATTGTCCCGAGGGACGATGTCATTCAGCTTAATAAACGGCTATATTTTACTGACAGCCAGTTAGAACCTTTGCATAAACTAGCGATTTCCCTTTGGAACGAAGTTCTTGTCGATGCTGTACAAACGCATGATGACAGTAGTGAGGCCTACAGTATAAAGGAAATTGAAGCTGGTCTATTTCTCACTTACCAGCCATTTGCGATTATTGACCAAACATTTGTGGAAAGTTTCCCTGAGGGTTTCATTGATCAAGAAAACATCATCGAACTTGAAAACAATGGTGCATTCATTATTAAACCATAACAGGTTTCCTCAAGTGAATTAAAGGAGTTGTATGATGACTAAATGGAATCCTTGGCATGGTTGCCACAAAATAAGTGATGGTTGTAGAAATTGTTATGTCTATGAAATTGATGAAAAGTTCGGAAAAGACAGCTCCATTATAACAAAGACAGCCGATTTCAGCTTACCAGTCAAGCGTACAAAAGAAAAAGTTTATAAAACCACTGCTGACGAGATTGTTTGGACATGCTTCTCTTCTGATTTTCTCCTTGAAGAGGCTGACGAATGGCGTGTAAAAGCTTGGGAAATGATTAAAGAACGAAGTGACTGTACGTTTCTATTTATTACGAAGAGAATTGATCGACTAACCGTGAGCCTTCCAGCCGACTGGGGCAATGGTTATGACAATGTCATTATTGGCTGTACCTGTGAAAATCAAGATCGCGCCAATTACCGGCTTCCTATTTTTCTATCACTGCCAATCAAACACCGCTTTATTGCTTGTGAACCATTGATTGGTGGTATCGACCTCACACCTTTTCTCTCTGAAAAAATCGAAAAAGTTGTTGTTGGTGGAGAATCTGGTTTAGGTGCACGGGTCTGTCACTATGAATGGGTCTTGCAGATTCGCGATCAGTGCATGAGCTCAGGGGTCCCGTTCACTTTTAGACAAACAGGCGCTAAACTTAAAATCGAAAAAAAAATCTATAAGATCAAGCGAAAGTTTCAACTCTCTCAAGCACAAAAAGCTAAGATCGATTTTCTACCAGAAGCTGTGACATACTAAAAAATATCTTGAGACCACTAAAAAACAAAATGCCAGAAATTCGCTATGTCCCCCTGCTAAAATATGGCATTTAGTTCAGCTTTTTATTCTTCTCAGATCAAAAATGAAAATTGTGTTTTCATTAATTTGCTTTTCTAGAATTTTTCAGTGGAGCACACTATTTAATCATGTGCTGGCAATGATTTTTCAATATTTGTAAACTTCAAAAAGGCTGCCTTCCTATGATAGAAGGCAGCTAAACCTGAGCGTATATCGGCACTGTTTTTCTGTTAGAAACTTTTAAATATTATTTTATATCATCGTATACAGCTAAATCCTGATTACATATGGGAAATGATTAATTGGCAATCGCCATCTAGCGCAAAGTCAGTTACATGACTTGGTAACATAAAATGTTGTCCTTTTTCAAGCTGATATTGCTCACCAGCCACGGTAATGCTTCCCTTCCCGCGCAGTACACTTGCAAGTAGGAATGAATGGTTTTGCTTTTCTGAACACTGACCTGTAACCACCCATTCATGTACTGTGAAAAATTCATTGCTTATTAAAGTCGTTTCTGCAAGTCCTGCACGTTGTTCCGTTCTTCTCGGTACAACAACATCTTCATGAGGGTAGCGAATCACATCAAGTGCTTGCGCCAGATGGAGTGCTCGTTTCTGCCCACTATCATCTGTTCGGTCATAATCATACAGACGATATGTGACATCAGAAGATTGCTGAGTTTCCAGAATCAGCACCCCCTTACAAATCGCATGAACCGTTCCACTTGGAATATAGAAAAAATCACCAGGTACAATTGGTACTCTTCTCAGCACTTTATCCCACTCACCATTTTCAATGTGGTTGATAAAATCTGCTTTGCTTGTAGCATTGTGACCAATAACAAGCTCTGCACCTTCATCACAATCGATAATATACCAGCATTCAGTCTTGCCTCGTTCTCCGTTTTCCATTTCATTCGCATAGGCATCATCAGGATGAACTTGCACTGACAAATCATCATGTGCATCAAGAATTTTGATGAGCAAAGGAAATGAATCACCTTCTGTATTGCCAAAATAGCTACGGTCATTCTCCCATAGTGTACGAAGTGATTTTCCAGCAAGTGACCCGTTATTAATGACACTCTCACCATTCTGATGACCAGAAATCGCCCAGCATTCTGCCGTTTTTTCGTAAGGCGTATCATAATGGAAAATCTCTTTCAGTTTCTTGCCTCCCCAGATTCTTTCTTGAAAATAAGGTGTGAAAAAAAG
>JAVBKF010000164.1:0-4232 GCA_031554215.1 Caryophanales bacterium | reverse complement strand
CCTTTTTCATTTTTTTCAACAGTCTCCGCAGATTCTTCACTATCAACATAATATTTATCTTGACCAACATACTCCTGTACCGGTGAGGAAGCGCCAACATCAACTTTTTCCTTGTTTTTTTCTTTTTCCATAGTCGAACACCCCTCCATTATAAGTAGGCTCCAAAGCCCAAAGAAAAGCACTAGTTTTCTCAAATTTATGATTCCACCTTCTTATCAGTTGCTATAAATAATTAGCAATCTTTCTATCTGAAAAATACAATATTTAAATATTTAATTTAAGTATTGTTTTCGATTATTACAACGCACGAACCTCTATTCCATGTATATATACTCCCCTATACCGGTTCCTTCCTTTTCGGTTACACCTTCCTCAGTAACGCCTTGACCACTTCTAAGTAATATTGAATTTGGACTTAGTAGAACAGAATACGCGCCAGGTGGTGTCCCTTGTAGTTGTTTTAAATCCTCTATTATCTGATTGGCGACTTCAGGATCTGGTGAACTTTTTTCTTTTTCCATATAAAAATTCAATGTAATTCTAACTTTACTCTCTTTTTTTTCTTCCAAACTCAGGGTTTTCTCAAACATTCCCCGTAACTCTTCAGCTGATATTGCTTGATTATTCATGTAGGCTTGATACACATCAGGAAAACCAAGTTCAGAAAGACTAATATAATAACACGGTTTCATAACGCCAGTATTAGTGTGTTTAAGCGCTTCTTCCGGCAAGCCAACTATTGGATATTTTTCCAACTCGCTTTCTATAAAAGCCTCTAGTAATTTGAATTCCTCCTCGTAAGCCATATAGTATAAACCTGACATTATTGCATTTTCTACATCACCCTCATCTGAAAACACTTCTTCAATTCCTAAAATTGTTTGCCCCTTGATATCAACCTTTACTACCACAGATGTTTGAAAGAAAGGTTCCTGCGTAGATTCAACAAACACAACGGCTGCATTTTTCGCAGGGTATACTTCGTTCACTTTTACATCTGTTTTATAGTTCGTTTTCATAAATTCGATTGCTAGTGATTCAATTTCTTTTTCATTCTTCTTAACTGTCTCCGCTGATTTTTCACCATCAACAAAGTCTTTACCTTGGCCTATGTACTCTTGCACTGGAACTTTTGCATTAATGTCTCTCTCAACCTCTTTTTCATTGCTATTTTCCATATTCGAACAACCTCCCATTATGATTAGACCCCAAAGCCCAATATAAAGCACTAATTTTCTCAAATTCATGGTACCTCCTTCCTATGGCTGCTACAATTAATCATTGACGTACTGATCATTCCAAGCCGTATTCAAACACAAACTACACCGATTTAATGACACATTCAGCAGTAGAGTTTCAAACAATACTCTGTAGGCATAAAATTAGATTTTTTTAATTGTAGCATAAAAACACGCCTTATTTTTACAATAAAGAGAAATTAATTTACATTTACACCACGACAATCTTTTTCATGTGTAATAAAAACGGCAAGCAACGCCCCCTCAACACAACAATAACAAAACCCGACAAACACAGAAAAAAGTGAGCCGAAACTCAGCTCACTTTCCTCCTCAACATACAACCATCATTTCTGCTTCTGCCCTTGCTCCGACTTATAGCGCATATTCGGAATCGGTCCTCTAAATAAAATATGCTTCAGCGCCTTACCATCAAAAGGCACCAATGGCCACAGGTAACTTTCTCTCGAAATATTCTTCGTTGTCAGCACGAGCACGAAGACCAGCGAGATCCCGATAATAAATCCTGCTAAATGGAAGATACCGGTCAGCAGTAACATATACAACCGGAAAATCCGAATCGCCATCGCAAACTCGATACTAGGTGTCGCAAAAGTCCCCACACCGACAATCGCCATATACAGCACAGTCTCAGGAATCAGCCACCCGACCGACACCGCTAAATCACCGAGAATGAGTCCACTGACGATCCCTAGCGGCGTCGTCAAACTACTCGGCGTATGGATGGAGGATAGCCGCAGGATATCTATCCCAATTTCAAGCAGAAACAACTGCAAAACAATCGGAATATGCCCTGTCTCCTCCGGTATAAGAAATTCCAGCGACTGAGGCAATATCCCCGGGTACTCAATCGCAAGTAGCCAAATCGGAACCAAAAGAAACGAAGTAATCATAATCCCAAACCGGACCCATCTTAGGTAAGTCCCGACAACAGGTGTTTGATAATAATCCTCGACATGCTGTGTAAAATGAAAAATCGTCGTCGGCAAAATAATTACACTTGGCGATGTATCCACAATCAGCAAAATATGCCCTTCTAACAAATGGGCAGCCGCAACATCAGGTCTTTCAGTGAAACGCACTTGCGGCAAAGGATTAAAGCGTGACCGCTTCACAAGAATTTCACTGAGCGTCTTCTCAGCCATTGTCAGCGAATCAACATCAAATCCGGCAAGCTTTTCAACAATCTCCTTCACATAAGCTGGGTCAACCAGATCATCAATATAACTGACAGCCACATCCGTTTTCGAGCGTTTACCAACCTGCTTCAGCTCAAACCGTAGTTTCGGGTCACGCACACGGCGCCGGATTAGTGCAGTATTAAAGATAACTGTTTCCACAAAACCATCACGTGGTCCACGCGTCACCTTCTCAAGTTCTGGTTCGGACGAAGAACGAACTGGATATGTACGTGCATCAATAATGACAGCTGTATCAAAGCCATCGACAAACAGCGCAATTGCACCAGACAGCACCATTTTCTCAATTTGTTCAAAACTTTTGGACTCCTCCGCCTCCATATAAGCAATATGGTTACGAATCAAATCAACAATTGAGCCTTCATCAAACTTATGTTTTTGCAAAGTCGTCGTGACAAACAGCATCATGTCATCCTTCGCAAAACCATCAACCATTAGCAAGTAGCCGCGCCTTTCTCCTACCCGAATCTCCTTACCGATCATATCGAAACTGATGCCAATACCAAAATGATCGCGTAATCGCTGAATCGTTTTATCTAAACTCTTTGATAGCTCCATGGGTCACTTCCTACTGTAAGATTCCCTTAGTATGCGCAGCTAGCTGTTTCTCATGTATCTGTTGATAATGTGACCTGCCCGGTACTTTATTGCTACAAAAAGTAAAAACATGATCTAGTTATGTCGATAGAATCATCTGATGGACTCTTCGGAAATTTATTTCAGTTATTAAGTCGCCAAGCGAAAATAAGTTCTCTGGTAGCAAATACTCACATCTTATTGAAGTTTTTTCTCCACAGAGAAAAAACTTTTCTATAACACCCCTGAATATCATTTCATAAAACGATAAAAACTACGTTTTTACTGAACTCATAGCCTCTAACATGCTATACGATTTCACATTACTTTAAATCTTTGTTGGCTCTGATATCTATTTGTTATTGTTCAATGGTAGCAAGAAAAACGACGAACAGAAAATCAATTTAGTTCTATCTCACATGGGGGCAAAAATTGATGAGCATGGCATGTTACAATTAACAGGGTATCCATTTGACCCCAAAATGCCACCACATGACGCATTTTTAGATTCATTTGCAAAATGTGTTCAGGGAGCATACAAAGTAAAACCTCTGCCTAAAGAAGTTCATCAGTTTAGAATGTATATTGATAAGCATAATATCGAGTACATTCGTGATAATTACAAAGCTGAGGGTATGACGGATGAGCAGGCACTGG
The DNA here is from genome assembly GCA_031554215.1 of Caryophanales bacterium. GTDB lineage: Bacteria > Bacillota > Bacilli > JARBTR01 > JARBTR01 > JAVBKE01. Next base: position 541 of record JAVBKF010000164.1, on the reverse strand, counting down.
AAGCGTATGTAAATAAAGAATTAAAGGGAGAAAAAATGTACCGTGAGGATGCACGGCTTCATAATAAATTTCCTAAAGTACTTCCTCCATATCCAGCATCATTAGAGGATTCAAATAAAAGTGACCTGCAAAAATATAAAGAGTATTGGGCAGGGCATGAGAATAGAAAACGTGTTAGCCAAGATTTTCATTCTGAATATATACTTGATGAAAACGGTGCATTTGTGAGTCAATGGAATGTATTGGTTGTTAATGAAGGTATGGTTGACAGTGACCCAACACATTATGTACACGATGAAAATTTTGAAAATCAAATGACGAATGGTAGTTCATTTAATAATGCTGATGAGAATGATTCAAGTAGTGACGAGGGAGACAAAAGCGTGCATGAACATCTGGATTCTGTGCCTCCACAAGCACTTGACCCCGAGATAAGAGATGGCGTTAATTGGGAAAGTCCAGAATCGGAAGAATATGTTTTTAAGTCTGATAATGAAGAAGACGAATATTCAGTGTGGAAAGATTCGGGAACAACCACTCG
>JAVBKF010000231.1:0-9212 GCA_031554215.1 Caryophanales bacterium | reverse complement strand
AATACACAGAAATAGATAAATACTGCGTTAAAAACATCTTTACCAGTAAATGAAAGTAGATAAATCGCTAAATGCTTACGGAAACTCTTAATTTTCAGCGTAGAAAGGTAGTCTTTCATGACTTGACCAATCGCAGCCATCGTCTCCCCAAACGTTTTCTTTTCATTTGAAGCAGCTGCCCACTTTGCTTCCTCTTCTGGTGTCAATTTGTGTTCCCAAGTCACCTTGTAGGAAATGAAAATGCAAACTGCAAACAATATTGCGAAAAATATTCCATTGATAAAATAAGTAGAACCGTTGTCTTCGCCAAAGAAGCGAATGATTAAACTAGGAATAAATGTAGCAAGAAACACGCCTGTGCTAGAAAAGAACATTCTAGCTGTAGATAATTTCGTTCTTGCATTGAAATCCTTGGTCATCTCCGAAGGGAGTGTTTCCCATGGAATCAGTACTAACGCGGCTACGATTTCAAACGCTCAATAAGTAAAAAGATAATAAAAATAGTTCATATCTGAAATCCAAAGTAACGTATAAGTAAACATTAATGGTGAACCAATTAACAAAAAGAACCGGCGTCTGCCAAATTTTCTTCCGAGCTTATATTTAAAGAAACCATCAGTGACACTGCCAATACTCAGACTGACAACGGCATCGACAATCCGTGCAATTGCAATAATAGAACCTGCCTCAATCGGCGTGAGTCCCCCATAAGTTGTAAAGAAAAACAATAAGTAAACGCCAATAACTGTGAAGGCTCCACCGCCCATAATATCAGTGATTCCGTAACCGATACTTCTTGGTAAAGTAATCTTTTTATCTTCAGTTGACATGCCATTTCCTTCTTTCGATTCGTATTTTAGTTTTGCCAAGTAGCCTGCAAACTCACCTTACGCCTCCCCTCCTAATGTCTGGCATAAAATGCATCTATTATTTCTCAAAATACATTTCAACTAATTAATTCTTTCGGAGCGGGCTATCACTCAGGTTAAAATACTGATGCGCATTGTGATAACAGATATCTTCGACCATTTTCCCTAGGAAAGCAATATCATCATCAACCTCACCCTGTTCGGCCCAATTACCGATTAAATTGCATAGAATTCTTCTAAAATATTCATGTCTTGTATACGATAAAAAAGACCGCGAATCAGTCAGCATACCAACGAACGTGCTAAACAAACCTAAATTCGCTAGTGTCTTCATCTGCTTCTCCATGCCGTCTTTTTGATCATTAAACCACCAGCCAGTCCCAAACTGGATTTTCCCCCGTGTGCCAGCTTGCTGAAAAGCGCCAATCATTGTGGCAACGACTTCATTGCTTGCTGGATTCAAGTTATAAAGAATCGTTTTCGGTAATTGATTTGTTGCTTCTAATGCATTTAATAATTGTGACAAATGATGCGCACAATTCCAGTCACCAATAATATCAAACCCTGCATCAGTGCCGACCATTTTCAGCATTCGCTCGTTGCTATTTCGAATAACGCCGAAATGAATTTGCATCGCCCAGCCTACCTCAGCATATTTTCTAGCCATCCCCAAAAACAACGCTGTCTCATATTGGCTAACTTCTTGGTCAGACAAAGTAGCGCCTGACATTCTCCTTGCAAATAACGTTTCCAGTGCCTGCTCGGTCGCCATTTCAAAAGGAATCTGTCCAAATCCATGATCAGAAATAAAGCAACCATTTTCATGAAAATACTGAATACGGCTATGCATTGCCTGAACCATTTCCTCAAATGTGCTTACTTGAAAACCAACTGATTGTTCCAATAATTTTATGTAATCCAAAAATGCAGGATCTGCAATCGCTAGTGCTTTATCAGGTCTAAACGACGGCGTCACCGACGTTTTGAAACGATCCTGACGTGCAATCATTTGATGATACGCCAATGAATCGACTGGATCATCTGTCGTACATATCCAATCAACATTTGAAGTAGCGACCACTTGTTGTGTAGTGAAATCACTACTGCTAAGTACATGATTACATTTCGTATATATTTCTTCCCAGTTCGATTCAGTCAATTGTTCATCGATATTAAAATATGCTTTTAGCTCTAATGCTGACCAATGGTACATCGGGTTTCCAATAGAACGCGATAACACTTCAGCCCATTTTTGGAACTTGACTTTATCATCACCATCTCCCGTAATATACCTTTCATCAATGCCATACGAACGCATCAACCGCCATTTATAATGATCCGCACCAAGCCACAGTTCTGTGATACTACTAAATTGCTTATCTTCCGCAATCGCTTTGGCATCTAAATGACAATGGTAATCAATAATCGGCATCCGTTTCGCATAATCATGATAAAGCGTATTAGCAATTTTGCCCTTCAACAAGAATTCATCCGTCATAAAACTCATCCGTTCCACCCACCATTTACTGTACTTTTAAGACTGAATGTTCACGTGAACATTTTCACTTACAAAGCAACGAATCATGATAAACAAGCAGTCCATCGTCGTTTGTAACACAAACAACAACTTGATGTTCACGTGAACATTGTTCGCTTCCATATTAGATGATAATTGTAAAAAAAGCAATAATAATTTAGAAAAATGTATGAGAATTATTAATAGATCTGGATTACTGATTGAGTAAATAAAAAAACAACCTAAAAAGATTGTTTTCATACGATTGATTTTCTAAAAACCATCTCTACAACGACACGAGTTATCTTGATTAAAGAAACGACAGAAATCATTCTTTCCGCGGAGAATTACACATCAATCGTCCTCATTTGAATGACCGAATCCCTTTCAATCAGTTGGGTACCGAGAAAAATCTTCACTTGTTTTGTTAGCTCATTATTCATTATTTCAAGTAGCTGTTCGGTTCCCTTTTCACTAATTTTTTCAATGGGTCTTTTCACCGTCGTGAGCGCGGGCGTTGTATATTGTGCGACACCAATATCATCAAATCCAATGATCGAAATATCAGATGGAACACTAAGACCCTCTGAGAAAACAGCCTTCATTGCACCAATGGCCATATCGTCATTTGAGCAGAAAACGGCAGTCGGACGATTGGCTAATGTCAGTAGAACCTTCATTGCCTCATACCCACTTTGCATCGTATTCGCACCTTGAACAACATACTGGTTTTCCACATTCAAATGAAGGTCAATATAGGCATCCAGAAAACCTTCTTTTCTTTCCTTCGTCGATTTAAACCCCTGTTTCCCTTCGATAAAGGCAATTTTCCTATGCCCATTCATAAATAAATACTTGGTGGCATCATAGACACCATCCCGATCATTCGATAGAATATTGATAACGCAACGATCATCCTTCATTTCTCTATTTAAAACGACTAGCGGAATTTTCTGGTCTAACACATGTTGAATAAACTGATCATCCTCATCACTCTGACTCAAGAGGATAATGCCATCAAAACGCTGCCGATTGATTAGTTTATAATCCTGATAATCATCAATTCCGCGAACATACAAATTAAACTTTTCTTCAATCGCAACATTGACCCCTTTGATCACATCAGCCAAGAAACTTGAAGAAGTCCCATTAGCAATACTAGTGAAAAATAACCCAACCGTATACGATTTATTCAAAACTAAACTTCTGGCATTATAATTCGGCACGTAATTTAATTGGTTCGCTACTTTAAAAATTTTTTCCTTCGTTTCTTCTTTTATCGAAAGGCTATGATTTAACGCCCGCGACACAGTAGTATGTGATACCCCTGCTACCTTTGCGATGTCTTTAATTGTTGGCCGCATTTCTTGCCCTCCTCCGAATTTTTATTTACGTTAAGATTTTAATAAAAAAAAGGTAAATTAAAACCCATCTGATCAATTGGCTGCCCTACGCCAAACCGGTCACACAAATATACGCAAGCTGTTTCTTAATGATATTCTCGTCACAGGAGGTGTACCATGCAAAAAGCAGTCATAGTTTATTATTACTCCGAAAAAAAGAATCATTTAAATGAGTTAAACAAACTACTTCAAGAAGGTTGGAAAGTTGTCTCTCAAAATGCAAGTGGTTACCCAATGGTCTATTCACTCGTGATTGTAGAGAAAAATGAGAGACAACACTCAGGAATTTATTGCAAATCCCGAGAATTATCGTTCAATCAAACCGCCTTTCAATGGTGGTTTTCTTTCTGGCATAAGGAGAAGATTCAGACCGAATATACCCTAACCACCTTCACGCTCCGTGCTCATTTTGGGAATAGATAGTACAAAAACGCCTAGTTCAGTCGAGTCTTCAAACTGGTGCTAGACGTTGATGCTCCTATTCAAAAGGATGTTGCAAATACCTCGTTTAACTAGTTCGCTTGCTTCTACAGGTATACCTTATGAAGCCCTGGAGATGACCTATTCCAAAAAGGAACTAACTCACAGAACACATGCTACCAAAGGATTTTCTACCAAATTACTTCATGTTTTTATTCATTTGCGACATCATTTGATTCACTTTTTTCTTTGATGGTACTTGTCCCATTTGGGTCATCATCATTCTAATCATGTCTTCATTAATTGGTGGGTTCTTTTTCAAATAATTCATCATTGTCTTGCGCGCAATAAAGAATCCTAAAACGACCCCTGCAGCTAGTGCAATTAAACCAACAAGTATGTACATCCACATGCCATATCCCTCCTACCTAAACAAATTCCACTTACTAGTGTACACAAGCTCAATCAATTTTACAATCTTGATCACTACTATTAGCACTTTTTTTTATAAATTGTCACATCATTTCGGATTTCCTCGCTGATTTCCCCTTTAAATAAAAGCAAATCTAGTTGCCCGATTGTCTCAAAAAGCGTCAATGTTAAAAGTGATTCAAAACGCTTTGGGAAAAGCTGCTGACAGATTTCATAAGCAGTCCATGACTGATCTCCCATGATTTGACGAACTTTCTCATTTCGATCTTGTATGAATTGGAGCCGGCTATCTATCAAAGAAGGTACAGCCTCTATGGTTGCCTCGTGTCCAGCATATACTTGTTGAATAGCCATTTGGCTGAGTTTCGTGAGGCTTTGAAAATGCTGAACCAAGGGTCGCTCTCTGATGCCGCCCACGACCATCGGCGGCTCAAGTAGTGGATTCGGCTTTGTCCGTGACATCAGAACATCACCGCCGAATAGGCAGCTATGCTGTTTTGAATAGAAACTAAGATGCCCCTGAGAGTGCCCAAAGGTCTCAACAACCTTGAGATCATCATACCCTGGAATCGTGTCTCCTTCAGCAAGGGTACCAGTCAATGATCGCTTGCAGCCAAATTGCTTATCAGCAAAAAGTACCTCATGAATATTTTCCAAAGACGATGGAACGCCGGCCTTTCTTGCTTCCCCAATAAAGAAAGCAGATGCTTCTTCCATAAACGCATTACTGAGGTCCAGCCAACGATTATTATCAGCATGTCCAAGGAACTGTATTGAATCGCTGCAGTAGTCAGCAAGTCCTGCATGATCGACATGATGATGCGTTAGAACCACCTGCTCAATATCCGAGAGGTTATAGCCCAGCTTTTTTAACTGGTATTCAAGTGCCTCTTTTGCCTCAGGAGTTTTCGGACCAACATCAATCAAAGTACATACGTCACCTGTGAGCAAATAAACATGCACATCTCCAACCATAAACGGTGTCGGGAGTGTGATTCGCTGACAGAAATTCATTCCAATTTTATTCATGGCTCCACCACTTTTAATTTAAGGATTAATGACAATAGTAATCAGCAAACAATTCAGGGGTTTAATGCTTAGTGCCAAACGATCCTTAACATTTCTCTAAAAAGACTATCTAAACGCTCTGTAGGATCATTTCGGTCATCAGAAATACTGTTCCCTAGCGGCACTGAACCATTCAACGAGTGGTGGATTTGACTTCCGAAACAAGCGTAATGCCTTCGTCAGCTCCCAGCCAGAAATATCAAGCAAATCATTGATTGGTAGTTCAATTACATCACGGTGTTGATCAATTGATAAGTACCATTCGGGCTTATGTATATAGATAAATCTGGCATCATAATCGCTATCCTTTGATGGAAATCCCCATGACCTGCTACCAGATTCACAAGCGAAGAGCACCTTGACATCAAAGTCAACCTCAATAGTCCTTCATTTTTCGGCAATCAATTCACGCAAGGTATCACACCCCTTTATAAATCAAAGCAACTAAAGTCACTAGCAATTTTACAATTTGGAAAGATTTCTTTTGCTTCTTGCAAAAACTGAACCATATCTGCTTCAGTGAACCGAGAACTAATATGCGTTAGAACCAGGTTCTTTACGCCGGCCTCTTTGGCAATCGTTGCAGCTTCAGTATTGGTCGTATGAAAAAATTCATAAGCGAGCTGTTCCTGTCCTAATTGAAATGTTGACTCATGGACTAACCAATCAGCATTCATCGCTAGTTGGCGTGTGTTCTCACATTTTCTCGTATCGCCAGCAATTGCTAAGATTTTGCCCTTAATCGGGGCAAATGTAAATGCTTTTCCATCAATGACCCTACCATCGTCCAAAACAACCTCTTCACCAGATTTAATTTGCTTATAGATTGGTCCGGGTGGAATCCCCATTTCCTGCAACTTCCTGACATTTAGCGCACCAGAACGATCTGCTTCTTCGATACGATAACCATAAGACGGAAGCCCGTGGTGAAGCTTAAAAGCACTCACCTTAAACTGTTTGTCCTGGAACACCGTTCCCTCATCAATCTCGCAAATATCAAGTGCATAACGGAGATGCGTACCACTTGTCCTGAGGCTCACCTCAACAAATTCTCGCACTCCTTTTGGTCCATAAATCGTGAGCGGCGTTTCTCCGCCCTGAAAAGAACGGCTACTGAGTAATCCAGGTAGTCCATAGATATGATCACCATGCAGATGCGAGACAAAAATCTTTTCAATTTTCCCGGGACGAATTTTCGATTTGAGAATTTGATGCTGTGTTCCTTCCCCGCAATCAAACAACCATGTTGCATTTCGCTCCTCACTCATGAGGAGTGCAATCGAAGTCACATTCCTTTGCTTTGCAGGTATTCCTGCACCAGTTCCAAGAAAAAATAATTCCATAACAATCCCTCAATTCAACCCTTTATCAACCAAACTGTTCATTATTCATGAATTTCTTTCATGTTTCGACAAATTATATGATGTAACAGACAATGAGTAAGGAAAAGAATGCCTATTGGATAAGCATTCTTTTCAACGTTCATTATATGCACTTACCTTTACAGCTAGTAATGTCGTTTTGTAAGCGACTAAACATCAGCTATGTGCTTAGTTTCCAGCAACCTCATCAATGATGGCAATAGTCATTTCAGCTAGTTTATTTAATTCAATTATCGGCATTCTTTCCCTCTTAGTATGAATTTCTTCATAGCCAACTGACAACACGATTGTCGGAACACCATGCCCGTTGAATACATTGGCATCGCTACCACCACCAGTGTGGAAAGTCAGACATTCGCGGCCAACTTTTTCAGCTGCTTTTTTCACTACTTGAACAATCCTGTCATCCTCAGTGAATTTAAAACCAGCATACATCACTTGAATGTCAACATCGACGTTGCCGCCCATTTCAAGTGCTGCAGTCTCAAGTGCACGTTTCATTTCAATCACCTGTTTATCTAATTTCTCTTGGACAAGTGAACGTGCTTCTGCTTCAATGCGTACTGTTTCACAGACAATGTTCGTTTGTGAACCACCTTCAATTTTTCCAATATTAGCGGTTGTTTCAGCATCAATTCTACCAAGTGGCATATTAGAAATTGCTTTTGCAGCGATTTCAATGGCTGAAATTCCTTTTTCAGGCGCAACACCTGCATGAGCGGTTTTACCTTTAATATCAGCAAAGATTTTCACTTGGAATGGTGCACCAATGGCTGCTCCGCCGACTAAACGATCACTATCAAGCGCATAACCAAACTTCGCTTTTAACAAGGTAGGATCAAGTGCCATCGCACCAACCAGACCCAGTTCTTCCCCTACCGTAATGACAAACTGAATATCTCCGTGCGGTGTGCTATTGTCACTGATCACTTGAATAACTTCAATCAGTGCAGCAATCCCTGCTTTATCGTCTGCGCCAAGTATTGTTGTCCCATCACTATAAACATGACCATCTCTCACTTCTGGTTTCACACCAAAGCCAGGTGTAACTGTATCCATGTGGCAAGTAAACAAAATTGGGTCTACCCCCGCTTTATTGCCCTTCCATGTGATAAACAAATTACCAGATCCATGACCAGTCTTCGCTGCTGTATCATCCTCATACGCTTCTAACCCAAGATCTGTAAAAATTTTGATCAAAGCGTCGCACACTTTTCTCTCATGAGTAGAAGGTGAGTCAATCTGCACCAATTCCCAAAACTGCTCTAGCAATCGTTTTTAATTTATCATTTTTTTATCTCCTTTTATGGTGATCATGTTGTAAGCAATCATTATACATGAAACCAACGATCATTTCCATCACTTTGATAGTTGAGAGTGGAGTAAAAAAAGTGTACAATTAACTAGAATCAAGTTTGAAAGGGTGCCTCGGGTGAATAATAAAAAAATACAGAAATTTGTCATCTATTTGATGCTGATATCAATGATTCTTCTATCTCTTTTCACTGGGCTCTCTTATTTCTTTTAGAAAATAAGCGCCCATCTCAAGCAGTCAAAACGGCTCATTTTAGCAAAAGTTGGGTCGTTTTTGTTCTACACTGATCTAGGCCAAGTCGAACGACCGCATGCTCTGGCTCAGTCAAGCACAAAGAATGCGGTCTATTTGTAGTTCTCCGGCTCAATCACTCCGATGAAACCTTGACGTATTCAGATAAATTTGAAACTGTTATTGCTAGCCCCTTTATCCAAGTTGGACTTTCATCTATTGATTTTTCATGGTCATTAGTTCATTCAATTTAAGAATGGCTTCGCTAACACCGCCAATGCTATCGACAAGACCTGTGCCGATCGCCTCTTCACCGACAATGTTTGTGCCAATATCCCGAGACAAGTTCCCTTGTGCAAACATCATTTCTTTTAAATCTTCCTCGCCAATTTTCGAGTGTTTGACAATGAAATTAACTACCCGGGCCTGCATTTGTTCAAGGTACTCAAATGTTTGAGGGACTCCGATAATCATGCCCGTTAGGCGGATTGGGTGAATCGTCATCGTTGCAGATGGCACCATATATGTCCAATCACACGATACCGCAATTGGAATACCAATAGAGTGTCCACCACC
>JAVBKF010000159.1:0-16523 GCA_031554215.1 Caryophanales bacterium | reverse complement strand
GAAGCTGTTATGGAGACCATGGGCTCTGTACTCACGAACAAATATGCTGAAGGTTATCCGGGAAAGCGCTACTATGGCGGATGTGAGTATGTCGATATTGCAGAAAACATAGCGCGCGACAGGGCTAAACAATTGTTTAGTGCAGAACACGCCAATGTCCAACCGCATTCTGGTGCTCAGGCCAATATGGGCGTTTATTTTGCTTTTCTAGAGCATGGCGATACGGTACTTGGTATGAATCTATCTCATGGGGGACATCTCACACATGGAAGTAGCGTCAATTTCAGCGGGAAAATGTACAATTTTATTGACTATGGTGTTGATGAGAAAACACACATGATTGATTACGATGTTGTCCGGACAAAAGCGAAGGAATGCAATCCAAAGATGATTGTTGTCGGCGCTTCTGCCTACCCACGTGCGATTGACTTCGCAAAGTTCCGCGAGATAGCTGACGCAGTCGGTGCTTACCTGATGGTCGATATGGCACATATTGCCGGTTTGGTTGCAACGGGTCATCATATGAACCCAGTGCCATATGCAGATTTCGTCACAACGACGACACATAAAACACTTCGTGGACCTCGTGGCGGGATGATTCTATGTAAAGAAAAATACGCAAAGCAAATTGATAAAGCGATGTTCCCAGGGATTCAGGGTGGACCGCTAATGCATATTATTGCAGCCAAAGCTGTTGCTTTTAAGGAATGTATGGCACCAAGCTTTAGCACTTATGCTGAAAATATCATCATCAATGCAAAGCGTTTAGCTGATTCACTGCTTAAAGAAGGGATTCGGTTAGTATCTGGTGGTACGGATAATCATCTATTACTGATTGATCTCCGCGGGACAGGTCTGACTGGAAAACTGGCAGAACAGGTGCTTGATGACATTGGCATTACCGCTAATAAAAATACAATCCCATTCGATCCAGAAAGTCCTTTCGTAACGAGTGGTATCCGTATCGGCACTGCAGCTGTTACGACGAGAGGCTTTGGCATGAATGAAATGGATGAAATTGCTTCGATTATTGTGCTTGCATTGAAGAACCACGACAATGAGGCAAAGTTAGCTGAAGCAAGTAGCCGTGTAGTGAATTTAAGCGGACGTTTTGCTCTTTATCCAGAATACTGAGGAATACATGTGGGCTTGAATAAAAGGAGCTTTCCCCCTAGATTTGAGAAATTTTCTCTAATGCTAGGGGGGATGAAAACATGCTTTCTCTACCCCTTCCCATAAACAGAGCTGATCCACTGGGACACCCTACTTATGGGCCACAAGCGACCAAAATCACTGTAAGCAACGACCTATACAACAACCTTGTGACCAATCGCCTTTGCCTTTCCAAACCTGAAACAGCAACCCCGTGGCATTTCCATATTGCGTGCCTTGGATAAACCAAAAGAAACGGTTCGATAGGAATTTAGTGTAAGACTGAATTATCCTTTCTACCAACTCTTTTCTAAACTACCCTAGAGATTGTAGAAGTGCTTTTGCCAAGCGCTTGATCAAAAGGGCATAGAAATGAACTCAAAAAAAGAAACTGAGTTCCCCCAGTTTCCTCCATTAATTAGCAATGTTGTCCTTCAGAAAAGCCATGTTCTTAATGACAATTTTCCTTTGCTGTACTTCTAGAACCCCTTTACTACGCAGGTCCTTCATCATTCTATTCACACTTGTATGCGCGCTAATCCCGCAAAACCCAGCTAAATCCTCGTTGGTAATTAGTAGGTCTATCATCACGCCATCATTGGTTTCATAGCCAAATTGATCAGCAAAACGAAGTAAAGATGCATACAAAGCACCGACTTTTCCGTTCATCACCAGCTCTTTCATTAGTCTTGTTTGATTATTCAGCTGACTACGATAATAATTTTTTATATACAGTAGCAGCTCTGGATCAGAATTCACATCATGCCAAAATTCCTTTCGATCAATCTGATAGAATGATGCCTCTTTGGATTCAACGCGAATATTCCAAGGTGCCGGTGTCTTCTCGTTTTCCTCGCCTCTTAGAATGGCGACAATCCCAGGATCATTCATATAGGCCAAATTAAATTCTCTGCCATCGTGAAGAATAATGCTCGTTTTCACAGTTCCCGTTTTCAGGATATGAATATGACTAACCATTATCCCGTTATACGCTAAATAAGTATGCCAATCCTTAGAGATGATCGAAGGTTTCTTTTCACTGATATATTTTGCTAAGCACTGGTCAATTTCTTTCATTATGAACCCCACATTAATAGAATATCTGAATGTTCATTATACCTTTTTTTCAGTGATTATTTAATAGCACTTTTGAAATTTATTCAGAGAATCGTCATTAATCAACATAGATTGACTTATCGGTGTTGAGCCACGCATATCCTGCACCGATCACAATCGCACCACCGACAAAATTACCTAAGAAGGCAAACGTGAAATTGGTCACTACATTGGCGACCGTCATATTGGCAATCACCTCGGGTGTAGAAAAGAATGCTAATGAAAAGGATGCAAAGTTGGCAATTACATGTTCAAAGCCTAGAAAAGCGAAAACAAAGATAACTAAGATTGTCGAAATTACACGACCTGCATCATCTCTCATTCTAAGTGTGCAAAAGACAGCTGTATTAACAATAATATTTGCAAATATTGCCTCGATAAAAATGGTCATCGGATCTTTTGCCAATTTGGAATCGACCATTGTGAATAAATAATGATCAGGAGACAAATCTTGAAACACCATCGTTTGCGATAGCAAGAAACTAACTAGGACGGCGCCTACGAAATTAAATAGCACAGTATATGTCAAAACTTTAAGCCCTTTTCCCCATGGAAACACTCGCTTGATAGTGCCAACACTTGTATACATCATGTTCGACGTACCAAGTTCAGCGTTCATATAGAGAATCATGACTAGAGATATACTAAATAAAAAAGCATAGACAAACTTTCCTAAACCTTCTCCAAAGTGGTCAACCTTTTCAGCAGCCATTACAGCAACAGAGGTGCCTATCGCTAAAAACAGGCAGGCAAGGATAGACCTATATATAAAGCGAAGTGGACTATTTTCAAGTAAATCTAGTTTCTTGGTCGCACTCTTTTTAATTGTCGTCATTAATGATATATCTTGTTCTTTCATACTAAACCGCTTTCCTTTTGCTCTAGACAAGACATTCGTCAAAATTGACAATGCCCATGAGACAAGCAAAACATCCATTTATTAAGCCCAATCGGCACAGCAATGAAAGCAATGCAGAAATATGATTGAAACTGCTGTAGACAGCAATCCATTTATCGTGAGAATTTCTGATCACGCCCACGCCATCACGACCGAACTCTATTTCTCAATATTTTTTTGTAAAATTCGATTCGCTAAAGTGATTGACTCGGCGCTAGGTGGTTCAATCCCCGTGAGCGCATATGTGTAGCCAAGCTCTTTCCATTTATAAATGCCCATCTTGTGATAAGGTAATACTTCAATTTTTTCAACATTTGTTAGTGTAGCAATAAAATTTGCCAATGCTTCTAGGTCTGCTGGATCGTCAGTCTTCGTTGGTACTAGCACATGCCGAATCCAAATTAGTTGCCCTTTATCAGATAAGTACCGTGCAAAATCCAAAATCGGTTCGAGCGGACGTGTAGTGAGCTCAACGTGTTTTTCTGGTACAATTTGCTTTATATCCAGTAAAATAAGATCGGTAACCGCTAATAGCTGGTCTATTTTTCCAAGGAAAGAATCAGTCCTTGTAAAACATCCACCACAACTATCAAGTGTTGTATGAACGCCTGCCTCGTGCAGTAGTGTAAACAATTCAATTAGAAAATCTATTTGCAGTAATGGTTCTCCGCCACTAACCGTGACACCCCCGGTTTCTCCCCAGAAGTCTCTGTACCGAACTGCTTCTTCTGCGAGTTCCTTTGCCGTCCGATCGTTGCCCGCTCCCATTTTCCAGGTATCAGGATTATGGCAAAACTGACAACGCAATTGGCACCCCTGCATAAAAATGATAAACCGTACACCGGGACCATCAACGGTTCCCATTGTTTCTACAGAATGAATCTTACCAATGGAATTTGCCATTTTCACACTTTCTTTCAACTATATTTAGCAGCAATGAGCCTTTGCCATAGTGTCTCAAAAGCCCACTGCTGGTTTATTTATAAATGTTCTTGATTACATGCTTTCATGCATTGTTCTGTGAATCACGTCCAATTGCTGTTCACGTGTAAGCTTGATAAAGTTGACAGCATAGCCTGACACACGAATCGTCAGTTGCGGATATTTCTCAGGGTGATCCATTGCATCAAGCAACGTTTCACGATTGAATACATTGATATTCAAGTGATGTCCACCTTTGACCGCATAGCCATCGAGCATCGCTGCTAAATTGGTGATTTGGGAATCATCATCACGACCTAATGATTTCGGTACAATTGAAAATGTATTTGAAATACCATCTAGTGAGCACTCATATGGTAATTTTGCTACAGATGAAAGTGATGCGAGCGCACCCTTTGTGTCTCTTCCGTGCATCGGGTTCGCACCTGGCGCAAAAGGTTCCCCAGCACGGCGACCATCTGGTGTGTTTCCGGTTTTCTGACCGTAAACAACATTTGATGTAATTGTCAGCACTGAAGTTGTATGCTTTGAATCACGGTATGTCTTATACTTCTTCACACGGCTAATGAATTCCTTTAGAAGCCAAACAGCAATTTCGTCTGCACGGTCATCATTGTTACCATATTTAGGATAATCACCCTCTGTTTCAAAATCAACAACGACACCATTCTCATCACGAATCGTTTTTACCTTAGCGTATTTAATCGCTGATAGTGAATCAACTGCGACAGAAAGTCCCGCAATCCCTGTTGCCATTGTCCGTAAAATATCCGTATCATGTAATGCCATCTCTAACTTCTCGTATGAATACTTGTCATGCATGTAGTGGATGACATTGAGCGTGTTGACATATAGTCCGCAAAGCCATTCCATAGTTGTTGTGTACTTTTCAATGACTTCATTATAATCAAGATATTCTGTCGTAATTGCTTGGAATTTTGGTGCAATCTGCTTTTTCGACTTCTCATCCACACCGCCATTAATAGCGTAAAGTAGCGCCTTAGCAAGGTTTGCTCGTGCACCGAAGAATTGCATTTGCTTTCCGATTCTCATTGCAGATACACAACATGCGATTCCGTAATCATCGCCCCAATGCGACCGCATCACATCATCATTCTCATACTGAACAGCAGATGTTCTGATAGACGTTTTGGCACAGAAGTTCTTGAATCCTTGCGGCAAGCGTGTTGACCATAACACTGTTAGGTTCGGCTCAGGTGCTGGTCCCAAATTATCAAGTGTGTGCAAGAAACGGAAGCTGTTCTTCGTCACCATATGGCGACCATCTTCCCCGACACCACCGATTGACTCAGTTACCCAAGTAGGATCTCCAGAAAACAGACCATTATATTCTGGTGTACGTGCGAATTTCACTAAACGAAGTTTCATTACGAAATGATCCACAATTTCTTGTACTTCTGACTCTGTAATTATTCCGTTTTCTAAGTCTCTTTCGGCATAGATATCTAAGAAAGTTGAGGTACGCCCTAGTGACATTGCAGCACCGTTTTGTTCTTTAATCGCTGCAAGGTAGCCAAAATAAAGCCATTGGAAAGCTTCTCTTGTATTTTTTGCAGGAACAGAAATATCGTAACCATAAATTTTCCCTAGTTCTTTGAGTTCACTTAGTGCTCTGATTTGCTCACTAACTTCCTCACGTCCACGAATAATCTCTTCTGACATTGTTCCGTTTCCAAATTGATTGAGATCTTTCTTCTTAGCAGCAATCAATTTATCTACACCATAAAGCGCTACTCGGCGATAGTCACCAATGATTCGCCCCCGGCCATAAGCATCAGGAAGTCCTGTGATAATCGCTGAACTTCTAGCTGCACGCATCTCTGGCGTGTAAGCATCAAATACACCTTGGTTATGTGTCTTACGATAATGGGTAAAAATATGTGAAATTTCCTCATCAATTTCAAAACCATATTCAGAGGCTGCAAGCTCACTCATACGAATGCCGCCAAACGGTTGCAAGCTACGCTTAAACGGCTTCTCTGTTTGGAAACCAACAATTGTTTCGAGCTCTTTCTTCAAGTAACCTGGTGCGTGAGAAGTGATTGTAGAGACAACTTTCGTGTCTAGGTCAAGCACACCACCAGCTTCACGCTCTTGCTTATCTAAGTCCAACACTTGATCCCATAGGATTTTTGTCGTATCAGTTGCACCGACTAGAAATGAATCATCACCATCGTACCCTTTATAGTTTAACTGAATGAAGTCTCTTACATCAATTTCATCTTGCCATTTGCCTGATTTAAAACCATCCCAATTGCTTTTCATCGTGTATCCCCTCCAGCACTTATTATGACTTCATTTTAATCATTTTTATCCATAGTCACTTTCGCATAAAATATTAGCAAATGACAATAACATATGTACAATTCTAGAGGTAAGCTTTTCTCTCAGCAAATACCGTGAAAAAAACCATTTCTTTCTCCGCTGGGTTATAACACATCGATATCGCTTATATAGATAGGAAGCGAATTGTCCTTAGCGACTATCCTGCCCTTTTTTGTGCCAACAATTCTAAAACAAACATCAACATTAGAATATCAAGTACACAAAAAAGACCCCGTGAAAAAAAAACCACACTGAGTCACTTTTAACTACTTATTTTCCTTTACAACTAGCTTGACCATCTTCGGTTACATGGCACTTTTGAAGATTGCAATGACTTGATCTTTTGTCGGCTGAATTGGATTCGTCAAGCCACATGCATCCTTCATTGCGTTATCAGCAAGTACAGAAAAATCCGCTTCCTTTACACCAAGTTCAGCGAGCCCTGATGGAATTTGAACCGACTTTGATAGTGTTTTGATTTGATTTAGAAGCGCTTCTGCTCCCTCATCATCTGTCATTCCATCAACATTTAGACCCATATAGACAGCAAGCTCTTTCAATCTTGCCGCACTCGCTTGTTTGTTAAACTGCTCTACATGTGGAAGCAGAATCGCATTACAAACGCCGTGCGGAAGATCATAGAATCCACCTAATTGATGTGCCATTGCGTGTACGTAACCTAGGCTGGCATTGTTAAACGCCATTCCAGCAAGATACTCAGCGTAGGCCATATTGCTTCTAGCTTCCATATCCTTTCCGTTATCCACTGCTTTTTTTAGATTTTGTGCAATCAATTTAACTGCCTGGATCGCACAAGCATCAGTAACAGGTGTAGCAGCAGTTGATACATACGCTTCAATCGCGTGCGTCAATGCATCCATTCCTGTTGCTGCAGTCAGTGATTTTGGCATATCAAGCATCAGTGCTGGATCGTTGACAGCTATGATACTATTCACATTCTTATCAACAATCGCCATTTTCACATGTCTATCTTCATCTGTAATAATACAGAAAATGGTCATTTCTGATGCAGTTCCAGCTGTTGTGTTAATTGCAACGAGTGGCACTTGTGGCTTCCTAGACTTATTAACACCTTCATAATCCTTAATACTGCCACCATTTGCCGCGACAAGGGCAATCCCTTTAGCACAATCATGAGGAGATCCCCCGCCAACTGAAACGACAAAATCACAATTATTTTCTTTTAGTATCTTTTCACCATCTTCAACATTTTTCACTGTAGGATTTGGTCTTGTCTCATCAAAAACGACATAAGAAACACCAATACTACTTAATAAGTCGGTAATTTTTGCGACAAGACCGATTTGGGCTAAAATCTTGTCTGTAACGATTAACGCTTTCTTAAATCCAAGCCCTTGAATCTCGTTTCCTGCACTAGTGAGTGCGCCCTCGCCCATGATACTAAGAGGTGGCATGAAAAAGTTATTACTCATCAAAATCTCTCCTTTTGGAAACAAATTTTAGTAGACAATTAACATTATAGACCTATATTGCCTATCTTTGAATAGATAATTGGTACTTTTATGTTTTTAATTTCTTGAATCGTTTCCCTAAGAAAGTCGTGAATCGTAAATACTGTTTCTTTGTAATCATTTCGTTAGCAAACATGTCATCATTCAAAAAAAAGAAGCGACATCATTCGACTCGCTTCTTGCCCTACCTCATTTGAACGGTAATCTTTAGGCTATTTTGTACCAAACAAACGGTCTCCGGCATCCCCAAGTCCTGGAACGATGTAGCTATCCTCATTTAGCTTTTCATCCAATACAGCTACATACACTTCCACATCTGGCAATGCTTTTTGCAACGCCGCCACACCTTCTGGTGCTGCAATTAAACACATAAACTTGATATTAACAGCACCACGTTTTTTCAGTAACTCGATGGCAGCAATTGCTGACGCACCCGTTGCAAGCATTGGATCAACAACAATGATTTCTCGCTCTTCGATATCTGTTGGTAATTTGATAAAATATTCAACTGCTTCCAGCGTTTCATGATCACGATACAGACCAACATGTCCAACTTTCGCTGCTGGAATCATTTTCAGCATGCCGTCTACCATTCCAAGTCCTGCGCGTAGAATCGGTATTAGCGCTAACTTCTTACCAGCAATCTCTTTCTGAACGGTTTTACCTAGTGGTGTCTCTATTTCAACATCTTGAAGTGGTAGATCACGGGTAACTTCATACGCCATCAGCATCGCAACTTCATCGACTAAGTTTCTAAATTCCCGTGTACCGGTACTGGCTTTTCGGATTAATGTCACCTTGTGCTGAATCAAAGGATGATCATAAACATGTACTTTTGCCATTTAAAACCCCTCCACATCTTTATTTGAATCTAAATCCTATTAATTATACAGAAAAGTGTCAGAAAATCCAATAGCAATTTTAAATAAATTTCTTCTGCGCTTTCACATTTGGGTCTATCGATGTCCCTAGGCATTAACAGCATTTGCACTGCTTATGATAACAATATCTTGTACTTTTATTGAAATCGTATTCTGGCTCCCAACCATTAAACTGACTGCCAGTATCATTTTTGTTGACAGAGAACGTTTTCAGCACTGGGCATCTTCATTTCTTTGTGAGAAATAGGATAACAAGTGACATGTTTCTAACCTGTGAAAGCAATTTTCTTATCTAATTAATCGTGCTATACTGTTGTTTAATGATTTCAGCGGCGCTATTAAATGAAGAAAGTAATCATTTTTCTAATGAGTATCACTGTGATATTTGGCCTTTCTGTATGCGGCAATGAACCCGATGAGAAAAAACTGAGGACAAGAAACAACAAGCTGATAGCAAGCCCAAAATTAGTGTTCCACCCATTACAAACAATATGCGAACCAATAACTTTCTTGGGATGGCAGTGACCTTCCCAGAAAATTGGGTATTCCTAAGGTACTGAGGAAATCGCAAAGACCCAACAGCTCGACCCACAACCGCAGACAGACAAAAATGCGGCAGAAAACTTTGAAATAGGGAAATACCCTGCGTATCCGGTTACCTTTCTAGCAAGTTACCATTGTCTGAACTCGATCCAAACAACGCCAACATTGAGATTATTGTTGAGAAACCTGAAGTGAGACTGAGTTCAATAGCGTATTTACAAACTTGTAAAAATAGATTAATGAGGAGCCTGCCTAGTGCAGAATTTAGTGATGTACTTCCTACAGAAATAGGCGGAAAACCTGCTCATATGATGACAATAGTTGCTGAATCTGAGAGCGTAAAGATCCACCAGCCTTATATTGTCATTGCAGAGGGTGACTATATTGTTACATTAGCTGCATCATTCACAGATGAAGATCGAGCGCTGATTGATCAAACGATTGCATCAATCACCTTTGAAAAGAATACTAGATCCGATCTCTTTTTGCTGAATAACAGTAAAGGAATTTTAATTGTTTGAACTGACGATGCTTCGTTTGATTGATACAGCATTTAACTGTTTTTAAGAAGAGGAGTGAAAAATTTGAATGAGATTGATTTATGGTTATTAACTGTTTATTGGATGGCGATCAGTAGTCTCTTATTGTTCGGGCTTATGGGGCTAGACAAGTATAAAGCACAGAGAAAACAGTTTCGGATTCCAGAAAAGACCTTACGCACAGTCGCATTTCTAGGTGGCGCCTTTGGAGGGGTTCTTGGAATGATCGTTTTCAACCACAAAACTAGGCACGCCAAATTCCGAATTGGATTCCCGCTATTTTTCATTATACATATCATCATCGTTTACTCTATTTATCGTGCATTTCTATAGTGGTGAGGATGACTTACGCAAAGGAGATCTTGACTCGGAATACTTCACTTTGTGCGTGTTTGCAACTTAACAAGGAACTCGTTAATGATCATGACTAGGGGAATCCTGTGCCACGCTAGGCAGCAAGGTCCCCAGCTATGAGAATGCCCAGCTATCTAATTTCTAAACTTGTTGTGATGCCTTTGTATACTTCCTGATTGTAAACTGCTTCATCTGACGTTCCGACAACGACAGTATAGTAATGGTTTGCATCCTCAACAATCGTTCCCACAAAGTGACCTGTACTATTTGAAAACGCATAGGTCTTCGCAGGCTTTCCAGAAACAGGATCGGACGCGATTTCTGCCCAGGTTGTAACAGGCTCAATTTCTGATTGTTCATCAAGATAGTCAATCACTTCATCAAAAGACATCTCTTCCTCGTCCTCATCCGTGACTTCTCCTTTTGCGTATTGATCCACATAACAAAGATTATTCTGTAACGGGTCAATGGCAGAGAAAAGTGTATGCTGATTGACTTTCTTATCATACTCCGACCAGCCACTAGGAACAGTAATTGCCAGCTTTTCATCCTCACTTGTAATCTCATGAGGTTCGCTCAGAATCACCTTTCCATTTTCGTCAGTAATTAGGCTTACTGTCTCTTTCACATTAAGTGTTTTGTTTATCTCAAGGAACTTTTCTTCATCAAAGTCTTTCTCAATACCCGTTCCGGAAGCAGTGACATAGTAGTTAATTTCATCTTCCATGACTGAGACAACGTAATAGTAATTGTCATCAGTACGGATGCAGTAAGAAATTGTTTGCATGTCATCAATTGGATCTTTAGAAATTTCTTCAACCTCAGCTACTGGAAACATATTTTTTTCTATTTTTTTATATAGTTCATCAAATGAAATTTTTTCTCCATTATTGTTGACAACATATTCCTTACTTTGTGCCCAAAACACAATACCTTCTGCATCATTTTCGGTCGATGCAATTATCGAGTAATCGGACTTCATCTCATCTTTCACTAACGTCCAAGTATCGGGAACAGTCAGTTCAAAATTTTTATCCTTACTTGCCAGAATATGCGTATCATCTTGCTCCTCCAAAGTGCATCCAGCAAGTAAAACAGGGATTAAGAGAATAGGTAATATGTGCAGTATGATATTTTTAATTCTATTATTCAAGACTTTCTCTCCTTTTAGTGCAGGTGGATACTATCAAAATACTGCTCTAACAACGATTGATTAAGAACCACTAAGTGTTTATTTAGAGCGCGGTTTCTTTTGTCCACCCCGCTAGCATACCTTGTACAAAATAAAAACACTCACCTAAATAAGTGGTTTTGACTGTTTATCCAGTGAACAAACAATCCATACCATCTGGACGAAAGGATGGTGTTCTCAGTACTTCACTTCAAGCTTTTTGGCCGCTTATGTTAAGAAGCTTCTGGTTGATAATTTTGTAAAAATGCGATTTAGGCAATTTTACACATCGATCGCAACTGTCAATACATTTCAAAACTACTGGTGGACTGATAGAAATGTTTATTAAAGCGATTGCTTTGTGCTAACGAACGATCTTTAAACCTCGTTAAAATTATACCATATCCAATTGGAAAGGGCTTTAGGTTTTTAGCAAAATGGATGGGCAAATGATTAACTGAACTCAGTGAGAACCTTGTTTATCCTGAATTTAAATGGTGATTGTTTCGGATGGTATGGTGGTTGATTTCAAAAAACAGCAAAAGGATTTCACTTGGGACAATTGAAGACAAAATTGCACTGGTTGTAGCAGGCCTGCGGTGAAAATCTGACTGGAAACTTTGTCACTTTCGCTCTTTTCAGTATCATTCTGAATTGATAAGATATTCTTACTTCTATGTATGACTACTACCCCTTTGCTAGGCTACAGAAATGAAACAATTTCTGATTGCAAGTAATATTAATTTCTTTATTGATTAATGAGCTGAACAACACATGTATCTCTTTCTAACCCATTGTCATTTTCAGTGGGTAGGAATTAGTTAGAATAGATTCACATGCTGTCAGCTCCCAATTAATATTTGAAACAGTAGCAAATTTTGCTGTATGACCTGCTTAATATTGCATCGTAATTTTCAAAATCAGTTACAGTTGGTTCATTAGACTTTGTATATGCGGAGAAAGACCCTTTAGCAGTGCCTGGAGAGAAATATTTGAATGAACTTGGAAGGGAAATAGCATTCGATATAATGGTTTATTTTTTCTTAATATAGATATTTAAACAGCTTCCATTCACTAGTGTCATGAGCCTCTAAGAAAATAACACATTCACTAATCCAACCTCATGGTAATGATTTTTCAGCATCTTATTCTCCTACATTTTGCTTTTTACTTTCCTATTTACAAGTATTTGCATTTTCAAGAATTCTAATAAAAATTAGCGCTTAAACATGTTTACTAGATCATTTATTCATAGTCTGTTGTTTCATTCTGTTTCGTAAACCGAGCGCCACCAACACGAACGCAGAAATCCCTAGTAAAAAAACGAAAACAATTTCAACAGTTGGCTGGTCTCCAGTTGATGGTGTTGCGGCTGCCTTTGGTAATCGCTTGTTATGCATAACCACTTTTGTCGTTTCTCCATCCTTTACTTCAAACGTGACCGTCTCAGTATTCAACGCATAACCATCGTTCGGCAGTGTTTCAGTTAATGTATAGCTACCATCTTTAAGGCGCAATTTCTTTGGCTCGTTAGTGGAAACCCAAGTGATATCTACATCTTCACCTTTTACATTTAAAATGGCACCTGGTAGTTCTTCAGAGCCTCCCACTTCTTGCTTAGAAATCTCAGCTTCGCCTTGTTTTAAATTATTTTTGATTGTTAGTTCCTCATTTTCATGTGCTACTATATTTCCTCCTGAATCTGTGACCGTTAAACCATCGCTGGTTACAATGATCGTCCAATTTTCATCTGTGATAGCATAATCATCAGTGCTTGCGGCAACTTCTTTCAGTTGGTATTCTCCGATTGGCAATTCAAGTTTAGCTGCACTGTTTTCATCCATCGTAATGGTCTTGATCAAATCACCATTTTGAGATAACTCAAACTCGGTGCCTTTTCCTGTTGGCTCGTAGTGTGATTGCCATTCATCTGCCTGCTTTTCTAGCACCTCATTTAATTTTTTAATAGATAGCTTTTCTTTATGCAAATAATTTTTGACCACTAATTCGTTATCGTTTTTAAGATCGACTACTTGATGATTTGAATCCGTTACTTCGATGCCTTTTTTGGATACGGTGATATTCCACACCTCATTGCTTCGGTCAACCATATTAGAGCTTGGTTTCAACTCTTGCAGTTGATATTCCCCGACGTACAAATCCACTGTGGCAGTACCATCTTCGCCAATAATAATTGTTTGCACAAGCTTGTCATCTTGGTAAATACCAAAGACAGTTCCGCTTCCAGGCACATAAATTGATTCTGTGTTGTCTGTGTTGCCATCGACTGAAAACCCACCATCCGGATAGCGTATCGTCTCATTTTGCTTATTCAAGGTCAGCTTTTCTTTATGCAATTTATTCTCGATCGGCTTGTTATTTTCATCCGCAATATTAATTGTCACCATCGGTGCATTATTCGTCGCATCGAAAACAAAATCATATTCGTTCGTATTTAAATCGTGCGCACTGCTTGTTTCAAGTTCTTTGACATAGTACATTGCCTCTGGAAATTTGTCTTTTACTTGAGCAATACCTTCTTTTGTGGTTGCCACTGCCAGTAATCCATTCGCGGGAACAATTTCTTCACCGTCTACTGAAATTGCATCACGTGCAAACACACCAAATGTCTTGCCATTTGACGGTGTACTTGTGACAACAGTTTGTCCATTTTCATATGCGACAGATTCTTCAGATTTATTGATTAGTATTTGCAACTCCTGCAAGACATTTTCCGCACTGACAGCAGTAGAAGTAATGGCTACTTCCTCTCCAGCATACTTCAATTCAAAAGGAATTTGTTCCCCGGTTAGAACCATTCCTGCTGGTGCTTTTGTTTCCACTGCATAGTACTGTCCGAGATATAGTTGCGGTGATTTCACTTGTCCCTTACTATCCGTGACACCGTGTCCAACCACATCACCTTTTTTCGCTCTAACCGTGCCATCCGGTGTGAGTATATCTTCTGCTGCGACAAAATCAAACTCGGCATCTTTTAATGCTTTTTGATTAAAGATAAAGTTATATTGATCGCCGTATTTTGTTTTTTCTTTCTCCGCTCCCGACAAGGTATCACCTGTTTTAGTGAGTGTTGCCACTCCTTTCTGAGCCCTGTCACTAAATGTCACTTCAATGATTTCACCTGCAGTTTGATTCTGTTCATTGACCGTAAATTTGACAGGCTCTTTGCTCAGAACATAGCCATTTGGTGCAGCGACTTCATGCAGTTCATACTCACCGTAGCCTAGTGGCAATGGCAGTATCAACTCGCCTTGGCTATTCGTTTTAAACTCATCGAGAACAACTTGCGCTGGATAATTGACTGTTTGTGTTACCCACTCACCAGTTTCAAGGTCTCTGATTTTGAAAGTCGTATTTGCTACTGGAATTGTTCTACCTGTTTCCTCGTCTACCTTAATAATTTTGACCAATGATGTGAACTTTGCATTGATCATATTATAGTATTGTGTTGTTCCATTTTCGTTGATATTGACACGAAAGTCATCCACTTCAATCATCCCTGGTGGCGTTTTCGTCTGCTTGATAACATACCAACCATATGGCAGAGCATTAAATGTAGCATGACCATTTTTATCAGTGGTTACCGGCTCCCCGTATTGTTTACCAGTTGCTTCGTCGTATGCGGTAAATTCTGCTCCTTGTTCCGGATGGAGCATTGCACTCTCCCCGTCCGCTTCGCTATAGAACTTTTGCAATTCAATATTTCCTGTGATGACTTCATCCTTCACAATTTCATTCACAAGGACTACTTCCGTAACAGCATCCTCTTGGCTCAAGACGACTGGATAAACAGTTGGATCAATGTTATACCCTGTCGGTGCCTTTGTTTCTTTAACATACACGGTTCTACTCGCACCAATTTCAAAAGGCTTTGAAGTGGCGGTAAGGTCTGAGCCGATTGTTAATTCCTCGATTAACTGAGTACACACCTCGTCTGAATAGATTCCGTATTTTGCACCTACTAATGTCGCACTACCTTGCGGTTTTGAACCTGTTTTTGTATCTTCTTTTTTAAGATTAACACGGCCAAGTACCACTTTATTTGTAAAAGTACATGCTGAAGTTTCATTTGGAATGACCGTCACATTCTGAGCTGTCTGATCTATCGTGTATCCAGGTGGAGCGATTACTTCTGTTACTGAGTAATCTCCAGGCATTAGTCCTTTTGACTTGGCTTTACCGTTCGCTCCTGTTGTTATCGTATCGACTACTGTACCTGAAGAATCCAAGATGTTATATGTTGCGCCTTGAATGAATTGATCTGTGTTGTTTCCAGCTTTACTGACCTCAATCCAGCCCTCCCTTGCTTCGTAGTGGACCGTGAAACTGATTGGAGACGGTGAATCACTCTGTCCACCTTTAACTAATGTTTGAAGGCTACTATTTGTCATTGTGTATAAAATGGGGGCATACCCTTTCATGCTCCCTTTCAATTCACCAGAATAATAATTAGAATCATAACTTAATGGGGCTGAAAGATAAAATGAATCTCCACCTTTAATCGTCACACTACCGCCCGTTTGAGTTTGAGCAGTTGTTTGATTAACAAAAGTAATTTCTGCTGGAAGAATGAAAGATACGGTATTCGTAACATCACCATTAAATATGATTGTTTCTGAACGTTGCTCATTACCAACTATTGAACTATTAACAGACGATGATGAAAATGAGATTGTGTCATCTGGAACATCTTCCGCCTGTGCATGTGCCATCAGTTCCTTGTAACCGGGTTTATTGGTTCCCTTCGGCACACCGGTATATAGTTCTGACAACACTAGTGAAGTCACAACAATGCCTTGATTCCTATCTGTAAAGATATTGTTAGTACCTCCCCACCCCCAATAGAGAGCTGCGGCAATTTTCCTGTTATCGTAAATACGTCCACCGTCATTCGGGCTACCTGTAGGTGGTGAAGTCTTAGTGTGTTCCAATAGCGATAGGTAATCCTTTGATATAATCTCTAGATTTTCCCCCGCTCTGCACCGTGCATGCGACTTTCACCGCACACGGCGCGCCATCTTATCTCTATAATTTAATGTGATGTAGATTACATTTCTCTCTAAGCTT
>JAVBKF010000062.1:0-6386 GCA_031554215.1 Caryophanales bacterium | reverse complement strand
GAAAATACAACTGAGATTTCTCCTCGGCTCAACTGTTGCTGTTTTTACAGAGAGATATCATAAATCTATCCAGACTGCATATGCTTGTACGGGTGAGGATTTATGGATCAGGAACATGCTGAAATGGTAGAGAACAGGCTTATCTCAAGAGAATATCTGCAGAATCGTTTAATGGAACCAGAAGTGGTCCAGATTGATGATTATTTTTCAAATGTCGTTTTGCCGCCAGAGGTTGAAACGCTTAAGTCCCCGGAACCGGCTGCGGAGGAACGAATGGAACAGGTCTTTAGTGGTACACAGGCTGTGAACCGAACAGCTGATGATCAAACAAATAGTCTGGCTGTTCCGGTTCAGAAAACGAATATGCATAAGCCGATGCTGACGTTTACAAGTGTGAAACTCGATCAGCCAAAACCAGTGATGGATAAATCAGTCAGTATTGAGGCACAACTGAAACAACTTATTGCTCGTTCATCTATTCGGAAAAGACCACTATGTGAGATTTATATTGATGATCAGGTGTATAGTGGGACTGTTGAGAAGCTGGAACACGGGATGGTTTACTTGAAAGAAGCATATGCCCGGATCTGGCGCCAATTCCAAGTTGATCGTATTTACCGAGTCAAAGTACTATAGCGCTAGCTACATCATGTTTAAATAATCATATAAAGTAAGCAGGCAACCTGAAATCGGGTTGCTTTTTTTGTATAATCATCTTTTTTTTAGACAAACTATTCTCAAAAAGGGGTGTGGTTGTATGCAAATCTGGAAGATGATTGCCGTACTAATTGCCATGTTATTGTTATCCGCTTGCTCCCCGGATTCTGATAGCCGAGAGGCACGCATGTCACTTTTTAAGGCAGTTGATCCAAAACCGGTCTATATTGCTGGCGATAAGGCACCGCTCTCGAGGATTAAGCAAGAAGTACAGTCTTTCGATGAATTATTTGACGTAGCGGTCATTCAAAATGGTAAAGAAATTCTGGTCGCATATAAGGTGAAACATATGCAGCGGATACATATGGAAGCGATTGAGAAGAAAATCACTAAGATGTTGAAGAGAGACTACCCGGGAAATGATTTTATCGTGTCAAGTGATATGAAGATATTTCTCGAAGCCATTGAACTTGGTGTGCATGTACATAAAGAAAATTACCCGAAAAATAAAGCGAAGAAATGGTTTGGAAATATTGTCGAATTAAATGAAGATACAGCATAGCAGGCGAGTAGGATGTCGTTCACCGCACATATCTTCAAAATAAATAATAATGAGGCCCTTATTCTATGAAGAAGAAATTAACGCCAGAGCAAAAACAATATCAACAAATCCAGCAAAAATTTGAAGTACCACGACCTGTTGTAATGAATTGTTTGAAAGCATTTCTCGTGGGCGGGATTTTTTGCTTAGTAGGTCAAATCATTTCGCTTGGCTATATCTTTTATTTTAATTTTACAGAAAAAACGGTGGGGAACCCAGTTGTGGCTACGATGGTGTTCTTGTCCATGTTACTGACTGGGTTTGGCGTCTATGATAAGTTGGGTCAGTTTGCTGGCGCAGGGTCAGCGGTCCCGGTGACTGGGTTTGGGAATGCAGTCATCTCTTCTGCGATCGAACATCGCACTGAAGGCTATGTCCTTGGCGTTGGCGGTAACTTGTTTAAACTGGCTGGATCAGTGATTTTGTTCGGTGTATTCTCTGCGTTTGTCGTTGCGTTACTCAAGGTGCTTTGGATTGAACTTTTCTAAATTGATGCGAGAAAACTTGTGCATTTTGGTAGCTTAATTTTCAAATTTGGAGGGTGGAGACGTGTTAGTTGGAAAACAATCTTGGCGGTTTGAAAATCGCCCGGCAATTCTTGGGACTGGTGTTGTTGGAGGTCCGTTTGAGGGGAAGGGGCGACTCGGTAGTGAGTTTGATGTGATCTACGACAAGATGTGGATGAATGAAGCGAGTTTTGAAAAGGCTAGCTGTTTGCTAGTGGAGGATGCTGTGAAAATCGCCATTAAGAAGGCAGGCAAACAGCAAGATGATATTCAGTTTTTTTTGGCAGGGGACTTGATTAACCAGATTACGCCAACTAGCTTTGCGGCCCGGTCTAGTTCCCTTCCATATTTCGGATTGTTTGGTGCCTGCTCAACGTCGATGGAAGGGCTTGCTTTGGCAGCTTTTATTGTCAATTATGGCGGCGCTAGGCATGTAGTAACAGGTGCTTCTAGTCATAATGCAGCGGTTGAAAGGCAATTTCGTTATCCAACAGAGTACGGTGGGCAGAAACCACCGACAGCGCAGTGGACAGTGACAGGCGCCGGGATGGCAGTGATTGGCGCTAGTACAATGCAGATGACAAATCAACCTGTTGTTGTCGGTGCCACGATTGGACGAGTCATTGATCAAGGGATGTCAGACCCACTGAATATGGGTGGGGCAATGGCGCCAGCGGCATTCGATACGATTATGAGTCATTTTCAAGACTTTGCGTTGCCTTATGATTATTATGATTGCGTTTTTACAGGTGATTTAGGTGAAATAGGGAGTGCAACTTGCTATGAAATGTTGTTGCAAAAAGGCGTTAATCTGGAGCGAAATCACTTCAAAGATTGCGGTTTAATGATCTATGATGAGCGTCAGAAAAAGGATGTTCTTTCGGGCGGCAGTGGTGCTGGTTGTTCGGCAACAGTTTTCTATGGACATATCCTAAATGAAATGAAGCAGAAACGTTATAAAAAAGTACTGATCTGTGCGACTGGTGCCTTATTGTCGCCGCTTTCATTCCAGCAAGGTGAGACAATCCCTTGCATCGCCCATGCTGTTGCTGTTGAATTGTTGAACTAGAGTGCTGATTTGTTGTGCACGTTGATGAGTGTTAGGAGTGAAGTTGGATGGTAGCAATGTTTTTTTGGTCATTTGTTGTTGGGGGAACGGTATGCGTGATCGGGCAAATACTCTTTGATGTTGCAAAATTAACGCCAGCTCATACGCTGAGTTTACTTGTTGTCGTAGGGGCAATTCTTGGCGGCTTGGAGCTATATGAGCCAATCATCAATTTTGCCGGAGCAGGTGCTACGGTACCAATTGTTAGCTTTGGGAATTCGCTTGTGCAGGGTGCACTTCAGGAGTATCAGCAACATGGGATTGTCGGTGTTCTGACTGGGATGTTTGAAATTACAAGCTCAGGGATTTCGGCTGCAGTTATTTTTGGGATGATTGGTGCGCTGCTATTTAAGTCACGGGGATGAGCATTGACGGATCGGTTGCGGAGCTGAATAATAATTGAGGAAACAGTGATCGATTTCCATTAATTCATCACTGTTTCCTTTTGGTGTGAGCGGGTCAGAGGGGAAACCCTCTGACTGCTTGATTACATGGTGATTTTGTTGCATCGTTGGTTGCTAATTGTTATTTAGTTCGCTGACAAGATATCAGCGATTTGCTTGCAAGCGGTACCATCGCCGTAAGGATTACTGGCTTGGCTCATTTTTTGATAAGCTGATGGATCTTCGAGAAGCTGTTTGAATGAACGATAGATGACTTCTTCATCCGTACCTACTAGATTTAAGGTTCCAGCAGCAACGCCTTCTGGGCGTTCTGTTGTATCGCGCATGACGAGGACAGGCTTGCCGAGTGACGGTGCTTCTTCCTGAATACCGCCGCTATCAGTCAAAATTAAATACGATTGAGACATGAAATTGTGGAAATCAAGGACATCCAGTGGTTCAATGATTCGGACTCGGTCACTATCGCCAAACACTTCAAAAGCAGCCTTTCTAACCGCAGGGTTCATATGAATCGGATAGATAGCTTTCACATCCGCTGTCTCGTCAATAATGCGCTTAATCGCTCTAAACATGTTATACATCGGTTCGCCAAGATTTTCACGCCGATGTGCTGTAATCAAAATCAACCGGCTATCAGATGCCCATGCCAGTTCATCATGTGAATAGTCTGGTGTAATTGTTGTATGTAAGGCATCAATTGCGGTATTGCCAGTGACATAGATGTCAGCAGGAATCTTTCCTTCATTAATTAGGTTCTGTTTCGCAGTTTCTGTTGGTGCAAAATGATACTTTGCAACGAGTCCGACCGCTTGCCTGTTGAATTCTTCTGGGAAAGGAGAATAGATGTTGTGCGTTCGGAGCCCTGCCTCAACATGGCCTACTGGAATTTGTAAATAGAAGCAGGCGAGTGAAGTGACAAATGTTGTCGTTGTATCACCGTGAACCAGTACGACATCAGGTGCCACTTCTTCTAAAACAGTTTTAATTTTATTCAGAATATTAGACGTTACATCAAACAACGTCTGCTTTTCCATCATCACGGATAAATCAAAGTCAGGCTTAACACCAAATGTTTCAAGTGCTTGATCTAACATTTGGCGATGTTGTCCTGTGACACAGACAATTGTTTCTATGCCTGGTCGCGTTTTCAATTCTTTGACTAATGGGCACATTTTGATTGCTTCTGGACGTGTGCCGAAAATTAACATGACTTTTTTCATTCTTCACCTATTTTTCTTGTAGTTTTCTATGGATTTACTGTTTGTAACTTCCAATGTTGCGCTTAAACAGATTTGTAACGGGGTGAAATAATTTGATCGTATCGTGGTGGGCTTTTGTAAAATAGCACTTCAAATTATTAGTAGCCATGTTCCAGTAAATAGCTCAATTCTACTGCATTTTCCACTAGGGAAATAGGATGATAAACCGGTGGCAATGATTGATGACGACTACGCTAGCTTTCATTATAGTAATTTTCTTTTTGAAATTCAAGGGGAATAGGTGATATTTTGAATGTGTCAAGATTTTCTCGAAGGTGCTTTCACACCAATAAATTCAGTACATAAGAAGTGTACACGCTTTAAGGCATATTGCTTCAAGTTTTTAAAAGATTCCAATAACGTCTTATTTCATAAATCTTAGCCTACTGGTGGTAGGCATTTGACAGGAGAGGTTTATACGAGACATGATGAGCCAAGAAAGCGTTGAACTAATCTAAAGAATAACACTAAAAGATGTTCTAGCTGTCCATATGATAACGCAGTAGCGGAAGCAACATTCAAAATCATCAAGACTGAATTTGTTAATGAACACACTTTTGAGACCCTTGACGAGCTATCTTTAAAATTAGCTGATTATGTTAATTGGTTTAATAAATTCCGAATTCATTCTTCACTCGGGTATCTAACCCCGCATCAATTTAAACTCGATACCCTTAAAAAAATTGTTTGAAAAAGTGTTGACATTCCACTTACTCATTCTTATTTTTTCTGGTTAGTTTGTTGCATTTGTATTTGCAATTTAGCTCTCAAAATTAATAAAAAAATCGTGGAGAAAAACTTCCCTCCACGAATTTACTCACTTAGTGTACTCCTAAGCGTAACTGATCAATATTTTCTTTCAAAGACTCTAATCGCTTAATTCCCTCTTCACGAAGTCGCTGATTCTCAACCTCAATCGTTTTCGTATCCTGAACGCCCTTCATAATAATGCTCCAAGTCTCTTCAATCGTCTCAATCTTAATGCTCGGCTGACCAGAAAGTCGAGCAATCTCCACACTTTGCGTTGAAATCGTTTGTGCATTTTTCAACAACATCTCATTGGTTCTTTTATCAAGCTCACTCATTGAATCAGCAACCAACTTCTGTCTTTTCGCGGAAATTGCATTAATGACCCCCGCTTTAAAGATTGGAATTGTTGTGACAAAAGCAGAATTAATCTTCGCAATTAGGTTGGTATTCCCTTTTTGCAACATTCTAATCTGTGGAGCTGTCTGGAATGAAACCTGTTTTGCCAACTCCAAATCATAGCAACGACTCTCGATTAATTCGATTCCGTTGCGAAGTCCTGACAATTCCATTGCTGCAATCTGATCGCCAGATGCTGCTTTCTTTTCCAGTTCCGGCAACTGCTCAGCTTTAAGCTGTTCTGCTTTCATTTTACCCGCAATAATATATTTTTGTAGCTCATTATAGAATTGAAAATTTTGATGATACATTTGCTCAAGCATAGAGGTAGAATTCTTCATTTGGCTTTCATATTTAGTGATTTCCACATAAATCTTATCAATTTCTGATCCCATTGTGTTGTACTTTTGAAAAAGCTTCTCAATATAGTTTCCGCCTTTACCAAAAATCTTAGTAAGAAACCCCGGCTTCTCAGCAAAATCATTACGATCAAACTTATCCATAATCTTGTTCAGCTGCTGTATCAAAATGCTTGACTCTTCCACGCTATTAGATTTAATCGAGTTAAGGATTTTTGAAGAGAAATTGGAAATTTCAGTAGCTGGTTCCTTCCCATATTCCAATAAGCCAAGCTGATTTTTCACATCAATTTTGTTCGCCAAATCGACTACCTTTGGGTCAAGTCTTAACTGTGCCTCAAGCGCT